>CAIVPY010000485.1 GCA_903907885.1 uncultured Bacteroidota bacterium | reverse complement strand
CTCATTAAATATGCAATACTTTCTGCTTTTTTCCCAAGTAAATTTTTCGGTTGGTCATTGATATCAAAAATATCAATAAATTTTTGGTTGCAAAATGTAATGTCTCTATTTGTATTTTCAATTATTAAACCGAAATCAAAAGTATCCGCTACATTTACTATAAACTCATTGTCCATTTGGCAATAATTTAATGACAATTGAATACAAATAATTAAGATTTACAGGTTTTCCAATAAAAAAATCCATACGTTTCAAAGTCAAGCCAATTTGCTTAGACTTTTCATAGAAATCAGATTCTAAACTTGCACTAATAACAATTAACTTGAAGTCTAGGTCTTTAAAAAATGCAGTTTCTAAATGCCTCATTAATTCATATCCATCCATTTCTGGCATGTTTAAATCAAGTAGCAAAATATCAATTTTTGTTTCTGTTTTCAATATTTTTAGTGCCTCTAATCCATTCTCGGCAAATAGCACTTCATCGTTTCTATCTTCAAAAATATGGGACAATACCATCCTATTGATGGCTTCATCGTCAATAATTAGCACCTTCATTTATATAAGTTGTTGTACTATGGACATTAACTTTCTTTTACTATCAACACCCATTTTTATACAAATGTTTCTTATTTGATGGTTAATATTGGGCAATGTCAACTGATATTTGTGGGCAATTTCCACATAAGTTTCGCCTTGTAGTAATAAATTCAAAATATTGCCTTCCTTTTCAGTTAAATTAAATTTATCAATAATATTTTTTATTGATGAACTCGTCTGTAAAATTGCAATTAGCGCATTGGTAACTTTTGGTTCCAAATAATTTCCATTTTTTAAAGTATGGACAATTAATTTCTCCAAAGATTTTAAACTAAAAGGCTTATTTATAAATGATGATGCACCATGTTTTATGGCCTCTAGAAGTGCTTCATCTTTATATTGGCCTGTCATAACAATAATTTTGCAATCTGGAAACACGTCTTTAATATATCCAATTCGGTATAAACTATTATTACCTTTCAAATGAATATCAAGTAAGATTATATCTGGAGGGAAAATGGCATCTTTTATATCGTCAATATTTGACAAAGAAAATGCAATATAATATTCGGCTTGTAATGCCATATATTCCTCAATATTTCTTCTTAGAAGGTCATCGTCTTCAATTAATCCAATAGCTAGCATTTAGTATTATTAATTATTTTCAATAATAATTCTAATTAAATTATTAGGTACTACTATAATTAGTTATAGTCTTTTTATTTGTTGTTAAATTAAATAATATGAGGTTGCTAATTGAATATTGATTTATACGTAATCAATAAGGATGTCATCTTTATAAAATCAGAAGAAATAAAAAAAACGGGGCAGCTTTCGCAACCCCGTTTAAACCTCATTATGAAAATATATTCCTTTTATATTAAATAAACTATCTAATAAAAAAAGTTATTTCTCATGTGCAAGTTATGTTTATTGTAATTTGCTGAAATCACTATTTGTAGTGATTTATATCAGAAAACAATACAAACATTTGAATTGCAGATAAATAATATAAAAAATCATACCAATATTTTTAAAGCATCCCAAATTAAATCCATTTCATAGCCTTTCATGGCTAGGTATTTTGCAGTCTTGCTTCTTTTTACCAACAGATTCTTGTCTTTTAAGCTTGCCATTTTTTGCTCAGCTAGTTGATTCAATACTGACCAGTAGTCTTCTGAATCAATTTCTTTCATACCTTGTTTGATGCAGTAGTCGGAGATTTTTTTCATCTTTAATTCTTGAATTATTTTTCGCTTTCCCCATTTTTTTATTCTAAACTTTCCGCCTGCAAAGGCTTTGGCAAATCGCTCTTCATTTAAAAAATTATTATTAATCAAATCCACCACAATGGCATCGGCTGCTTCATAATACACACCCAAATCAAACAATTTCTGCTTTACATCTTCATGGCAACGCTCTTGGTAAGCACAGTAAGACATTAGCTTTAGCAATGCTTCCGACCTGCTTAGGTATTTTTTCTTAGTCTCCATTCGTGCCTAGTTGATAACTGCAATTATACGATTGTATAAATTACTTACTTTTGTTTATTCAAATAAAGGATGCATTATACAATCAAACAAATAGCCGCTATACTTCATGCTCGTTTTTTACAAGAAGATTCTTCAGTAAATATTGAAACTAACATCGAGCATTTGCTCATAGATTCCCGTAAAATTATTTTCCCTGAAAGCTCTGTGTTTATTGCCATTAAAGGCGAACGAAATGATGGACACGCCTACATACAGGATGTGTATGATGCTGGGGTTAGGAATTTTATTGTAGAGACGTATAATTATACATCTCTACAAGAGGCTAATATTATTATTGTTCCTAATGCACTGTATGCTTTGCAACAATTGGCGGCCTACCATCGTTTGCAATTTAATATACCAATCATTGGAATAACTGGCAGCAATGGGAAAACTATTGTTAAAGAATGGCTGTATCAATTGTTAAAAGACAAACAACATATTGCTAGAAACCCAAAAAGCTATAATTCGCAGGTTGGTGTTCCACTTTCCGTTTGGCAGCTAAACGAACAGCATCAATTGGGAATTTTTGAAGCTGGCATATCTCAACCGAATGAGATGCAAAAGCTAGCTCAAGTAATAAAGCCAGATATTGGCATTTTTACCATGATAGGTGATGCCCACGACAAGGGTTTTGTCAATCAATGCCTAAAAATTAAAGAAAAACTAAACCTATTTAAGGATGCCCAAAGACTTGTATTTTGTGATGAACAAGAAATTCTAAACAATGAAATAACAATATTTAAGCAAAATAATCCTAGCATAAAAACAACCAGTTGGAGTCGTAAAAACAAATCAGCAGATATTTATTTTACATGTATTTCACAAGGATTAAGGACTAGCATTTTTGAAGGCAAGGCAGGCATTAATATTGAAATCCCATTTGCTGATGAAGCGTCTATTTGGAATGCTTGTATATGCCTAGCCTATCTTATTTCAAGCAAGACAGAAATTGATGAAAGTATTATAAAAGCCTTTTCAGAATTGCAGCCAATTGAGATGCGATTGCAATTAAAAGAAGCTCAAAACAATTGTGTGGTAATTAATGATAGCTATAACTCTGATTTAAATTCACTTGGTATTGCGTTGGATTTTATGCAACAGCAAAGTGCAGGATACGTCAAAACCCTTATCCTTTCTGATATTTTAGAAACAGGCAGAAATACGGATGAGCTTTATAAAGATGTGGCAAATCTGCTTGAGCAAAAGAGTGTCATCAAATTGATAGGTATTGGGACTGAATTAGGTAAACATGCTGAATTATTTAATCAGACAAAATATTTTTATCCAACTACAAGTGATTTCTTAAAGGCAGTTCATAGTATTGATTTCAACCATGAGATTATTTTATTGAAAGGGGCTAGAAAATTTGAATTTGAGAAAATCAGCAAACTCCTTGAAAAACGTATTCACGAGACTGTTTTTGAAATCAATTTAAATGCCTTGGTAAATAACCTAAATGCTTATAGAACTTTACTAAAACCCAAAGTAAAATTAATGGCTATGGTAAAGGCATTTAGTTACGGAACGGGTAGTTACGAAATAGCCAAAGTGCTAGAATTTAATCGAGTGGATTACCTAACCGTTGCCTATGCTGACGAAGGAGTTATCCTGCGCAAAGCAGGCATCAAAACACACATCATGGTTATGAATCCAGAGGTGAGTAGTTTTGATACCATTATTAAACATAACCTTGAACCTGAAATATATAATTTCTCGATATTTGATGAACTGCTAAAAGCTAGTAATGAAGAAAGCATTGGTATTCACATTGAATTGGATAGTGGTATGAAAAGATTAGGTTTTGATGAAAAACAATTGGACGAATTGTTGAATTTACTATTGCAACATCCTAACCTATACGTAAAATCTATTTTCACTCACTTAGCCGCCAGTGAGGCACACGAGCATGATGGATTTACAAATAATCAAATTACTACTTTTGAGCGCATGGCTAATAAAATAAGTGAGGCCTTTACATACCCGATTTTAAAACATTGCTTAAATAGTGGAGGAATCGTAAGATTCCCCAAAGCTCAATTTGATATGGTGAGATTGGGCATAGGTTTATATGGAATAGACCCAGCCGTTGAACTTCAAAATCATTTGCAACAAATAGGTACCTTAAAAACTGTTATCTCGCAAATAAGAAACATATCTGCTGAAGAAAGCATTGGCTATGGCAGGAAAGGCAAGGTAGACAAGGCTTCCCGCATAGCCATTACTGCCATAGGATACGCAGATGGCTTAAATCGTAAGCTAAGCAACGGCATTGGCTATATGCTTGTAAATGGTAAACCAGCGCCCATAGTTGGAAATATCTGTATGGATATGACAATGATAGATGTAACAGAAATTGATTGTAAAGAGGGAAATGAAGTGATTGTTTTTGGTGCAGAGCTTGATATCAATGCTGTGGCAGAAAAGGTTGGTACCATTCCTTATGAAATTCTCACTTCCATTTCGCAGAGGGTAAAGAGGGTATATTTCTACGAATAAAATTTATTTGATTATTTTTGAAATAAAAGTGCTTGTTATCTTCAAAATTATATATTTGGAAAAATACAATTGATAATATGAGTGACAATAAAGAAAAATTAAAAGCTTTACAGCTTACCATCGACAAATTAGACAAAACCTATGGCAAGGGAACTGTTATGCGTATGAGCGAGCAAAAAGTAGATGCTATTGAAGCGATATCTACTGGTTCTCTTGGTCTAGATATTGCCTTGGGTATTGGTGGATTACCAAAAGGAAGGGTAATTGAAATATATGGGCCTGAGAGTTCAGGTAAAACTACGCTTTCGCAACACGTAATAGCTGAAGCTCAAAAAATGGGTGGCATCGCAGCTTTCATAGATGCAGAGCATGCCTTTGACAGGTCTTATGCTGAAAAATTAGGTATTGATGTAGATAATCTAATTATATCTCAACCGGATGATGGAGAGCAAGCTTTAGAAATTGCGGATGCATTAATTCGTTCAGGTGCGATTGATGTAATTGTGATTGACTCAGTAGCTGCCTTGGTGCCTAAAGCTGAATTAGAAGGCGATATGGGTGACAGTAAAATGGGCTTACAAGCACGTTTGATGAGTCAAGCATTGCGTAAATTAACAGGAACCATCAACAAAACAGGTTGTGTATGTATCTTTATCAATCAGTTGCGCGAAAAAATCGGTGTTATGTTTGGTAACCCTGAAACAACTACAGGTGGAAATGCATTGAAATTCTATGCTTCGGTGAGGTTAGATATTCGTAGAATAGGCCAAATAAAAGAAGGTGTAGAAATTATAGGTAATCGTACGAAAGTGAAGATTGCCAAAAACAAAGTGGCACCTCCTTTCCGTACGGTTGAGTTTGATATTATTTATGGTGAAGGCATTTCGAAACTAGGTGAAATCATTGACTTAGGTGTGGATTTTGAAATCATAAAAAAATCAGGTTCATGGTTTAGCTACAACGAAACCAAGCTAGGACAAGGTCGTGATTCGGTTAAACAAATATTAACCGACAACCCTGAGTTGTGTACTGAAATAGAGGCTAAAATAAAAGAAAAGGCAGCTTCAGGAGATGTTATTTCTAAGGTAAAAGTTGAAGTAGAATAATAATTTAAACAATATAAATCTAAAACGGGTGCAATAAGAATTGCACCCGTTTTTTTGTTAAGTTCCTTTCGTAATAGAAGGTTTACTAGATGAAATATAGGTTGGTATAATTGATTGCTCCTGTTTCATACCACGCAGTCGATTAGGAAAAGAAAGATGAAATAGGGTTTATTCAACCCATCAACTTTCACTATCGTGGTCGAAATACCCTTTAGATTTGATGCGAGTGGAGAAAAAGTTTAAGAACAATACCACAAAAAACAAAGACAACAAAGCTTGTGAACTTACAAGGAATTTGCCAATGGGTGTTACGGGGTAATAATCGCCAAAGCCTATGGATGATGCTATGATGGTGCTGAAATAAATGGCATCAAACCAATGATCAAATGCTTTGTTTAAGTAATTTCCGTTTGCATATAACACACTGTATGTTAATAGTATTTCCATGTAGTTTAAGAATAACAGTAAAATGGATCTTTTGTAGGAACGAGGACGAAGAAAGGAGTCGGATGCAAATATTAAAGTTGGTATATACAAAATGGTTTCAAGCATTAAATATACTAAAATATAAAGAATATATGGGTTGTTTTGCCAATTGTTTGATAGTATAATAACAGGGAATGCTACTTTGGCTAGAACAAACAAATCCAAAACTAAATCTTGGTATTCGTGGCCTTTTTTGCTAGCTATTGTTTTTAGGTAAATGCCTGGAAAAAACAATTGAGAAGAGGAAAGAAACAACCTAAATATTTTTTCAATACCACTGTCGTCTTGGTGGTGGTTGTTCCACACTTCTTTAATGTTGTTGATACGTCTTTGTATAGGGCTGATGCTTGGTTTTGTTGATTTGGAATTGCTGCCCAGCAATAGTTTTCTTAAGACTCTTTTCATATACTTGTCTGATTTTAGTTTTAGACAAAATTGTCATTTAAAGCCTATTCAAATGTAGGAATTACTTAGTTGTAAATAGTTGATAAGAATTATAAATGTATCAATTTAAACTGCAGTTTTTCGGCAAAGGTCTTATAGTATTTTTGGATATGGGCTTCCACACGGCTAACATCTAAGAACTCTTGAAACAAATCAATTAACAAAATATCGAAAGCTGAGCCTTCTACAAATTTAATTTCTTCAGCAAACCCGCATACGCATAGTGCATTGGTTTTTCTTAGAAATCTTTTGATATGTCTTTTATCGGTATTTAGTGTTTGGCAACTACCAAAATGAATGATTTTGTTATTGCATTTATCTCCCATCATTACAGCTAATTCGTCAAGTGTAAGGGGCTCTTTGTTAATTAATATTTGTTGAGGTTTGCCATGAAAAGCCATATAGCAAATGCTATAACTGCTGTATCGTTTCAGTTGCCACTGTTTTAGATAAAATGCCAAGTTTTCTTTTGTGCCGCAGTGTCGGTGAATGAAATCAATTTTTCGATTGATTTTTAAAAACTCCAATGCACCAATTACACTGTTTTGTTTAAGCAGATTACTGTTCCAATCTCCTTCAAGGCAGAATACATCTTTTTGATACGACTTGGCTATTTTCATCTTGATTTTTATTTAAAACAAAAAACTCCCTGCCTTGGCAGGGAGTTACTTGTATAACTATAAACTAATCAACATTGTCGTGCAAGAATGAGTTGTTGCTCTTTAATTCTGGTTTGCCGCTTGCATCTTCAAACAAACTCAGTCTCGAAATTTGTGTCTCAGACGAATGAGGCACATCTTCCAATTTTTTATTTCTACGTTTATACGCAGGTTCTCTTTCCATCTCGCGAATACCACCAGGGAAATTGATAGTTACATTTAAGTTCTTCAACTCTTTAATCCGTTGAATGTGTCTTTCGATTTTTTTGGTTTGTTCTTCGTCCTCAACCACGTTGTTAAATATCTCTTCTATTTGAGGGGCTGTGCGCAATTGAAACGATTCTGATATTTGCATTTCCATGTTTATCAAGTCGTTTTCAATATTACTTTCTGCTACTTCTTCCTCATAAAGATTCTTGATTTCTGGTTCAGCTTCAAAAATGATTTCAGGTTCTTGAATGCTGCTATTTTCAAAGTGGTTCATCTCTTCTTCGGCTGCTATACGCAACTCGAAATGTATATCTGAAGGAATTTCTTCAACAGGTTTTATGGCTTCAACATCCTCTAACAAAACCTTTTTCACAGTTTCTTGTTGTATTGGAATGTCTATAATAGGAGTGAGGCTTACTACCGATGCAACAGGTTTTACTAAGTCTTGCTTAATAAAACCCGTTTCGGTAGAACCAACAATTATTTTATTCTCACGGGGTTTGCTTTCAAAGCCAGTTGCTATAAGGGTTACAGATATTTTATCGCCTAAGCTAGCATCGAAGCTAGTTCCAAATATCATTTCAGCACTTAAGCCACTTTCTTCTTGAATATATTCTGATATCTGACCAATTTCTTCCATTAATACTTCGCTATTACCTGACGAAATATTTAATAAAATGTTTTTAGCTCCTGCAATTTGATTGTCGTTTAGCAATGGAGAAGCCAACGCATTTTTAACTGCTACCAATGCTCTATCTGGACCTTCGGCTGTGGCATTACCCATCAAGGCAACACCACTGCCTTTCATAACTGTTTTAACATCTTCAAAATCTACGTTAATATATCCAGATTGGGTGATGATGTCGGCAATTCCTTTTGCCGCTGTCGTTAATATATTGTTAGCATGGCTAAATGCTTCACGCAATGGCAAGTTACCATACATGTCTTTTATCTTATCGTTGCTAATTATTAGCAAGCAGTCAACTGCACGCTTTAGGTTTTCTATACCTTCGTTTGCAAATTCTTTTCTACGCTTTCCTTCAAAACCAAATGGAGTGGTAACAATACCCACTGTTAAGATGTCCATTTCTTTAGCAGTTTTAGCAATGATAGGTGCTGCTCCAGTACCCGTTCCACCGCCCATTCCCGCTGTTATGAATAGCATTTTGGTATTTACACCCAACATATCAATAATATCCTCGATGGTTTCCATTGCTGCTTTTTTACCAACTTCGGGGTTTGCACCTGCACCTAAACCTTGTGTTAGGTTTGCGCCTAATTGTATTTTGTTTGAAATATGACTTGCTTCAAGAGATTGCAAATCAGTATTACATACAATAAAATCAACTCCTTTTATTCCTTGTTCAAACATATGGTTGATAGCGTTGCTACCACCTCCACCAACCCCTATTACTTTAATAATAGATGATTTTTCTTTAGGTAAGTTGAATTTAATTCTTGATTCCATTGTTAATTTGTTTAATGCCTATACTAGTTTATTACTTTTAACTACTAAAGTCTTCTATGTCTCCTTTTTCGTATAGCCAGTCTTTTCCTTTTTTAACTATATCGATTAAAAATCCACCTAATTTTATTCCTGATTCTTGTGATTTAGTTTCAGCCAATTCAGGTATTTTGGTTTTAATTTTTCCTTTATTTT
>CAIVPY010000484.1 GCA_903907885.1 uncultured Bacteroidota bacterium | reverse complement strand
GGCTCGTGGTGTGGAGTTTTTAAAAGTACCTAGCAGCTATTATGATGATTTATTGGAACGTGTGGGTACGATTGAAGAAGACATTGAACCACTAAAAGAATTAGGTATATTGGTAGATAGAGATAACGAAGGTTATTTGTTGCAATTGTTTACCAAACCAGTCGAAGACAGACCAACCATGTTTTTCGAAATTATCCAACGTAAAGGTGCAAAGAGTTTTGGTAAAGGAAACTTTAAAGCCTTATTCGAAGCCATAGAGCGCGAACAAGCCATTAGAGGTAATTTATAAAATAAATAGAATTAGAAATTATAATACGGATAGAAAGCATCTTCAAAATGCTCGATGTCCGTATTATTTTTTTGCTTTACAATAGCAATAATATCAAAGCGCAACTCATTCTTTAGTTGCCTTTCTTCCAAAAATATCTCAGCAGCTTTTTGCAGGTTTTTCTGCTTACTTTTATTAACTGCCTTTTCGGGCTCAACCATTGCCGAGCTTCGGGTTTTCACTTCCACAAATACAATTTGATTTTTATCTTTGGCTATAATATCCACTTCAACTTTTTCTAAACGAAGGTTGGTATGAAGTATCTCATAACCCTTTTCTTTCAAAAAAGTCACAGCCAAATCTTCACCCGTTTTTCCTACAAGTATGTTATTAGAAGGGTTCACATTTAAGATTGTTTGGTAGTTTTTGTAACCATGTACACCCCAATAATGGTAAGGCCTGCAGCCAATGCAATGTTGGCATCCAATTCTTCATGAAGCCATAACCAACCTATAAGGATAGCCACAACCGTATTGATATATGCATAGGTAGAAACTACCGCTGCTGGCAAACGTTTCAACACATACATAAAAGAACCATAGGCCAAAATACTTCCTACAATGATGAGATATACAACAGAAAGCAAAGCATCTGTATTGGGATGAAGATTATATAATTCACCTCTAAAGGCTGCTATGATAAACAATATCAAACCACCTGGAATCATTTGTAAACCTGCTGCAAAAAGTGAATGTATTTCTGATTTATTATTTTTTGAATAGATAGTTCCCAATGCCCATGATATATTGGCAAAAACAACGGCAGCAATTCCCCAAGCATAATTGTTGTTTGAAAGCAAGTTAATCTTGTTTTTAAAAATCAATACTTGACCCATTAAACAAACCACGAAACCTAATATGGCCCAAATACCAATTTTCTCTTTGCTACCCAATATCTTGTTTACAATCACAATCCAAATGGGAGTAAGGGCGCAAATGATGGCGGTAACCCCACTATCCACGTATTGCATGCCCCAGCTAATAAGTCCATTCCCTCCTACTAACATCAAAATTCCATTTACAGCAAAAGTTCCTAATTCCTTAATACTTGGGATTTTGTAGCCTCGTAAAACGAAATAGGCACAGATTAATATGCCCCCAATAAGATGGCGACAAGAAGCCATAATGAAGGGTGGAAAGCTTGTAACCCCTACTCTGATAGCAAAATAAGTAGTTCCCCAAAATATGGATACTGCGGCAAATGCCAACCAAGCAAGTGTATTTTCGTTTTTGAACATGAATCGGGGGCAAAGAAATAGAAAAAGGAACTTTAAAGCGAATTAAATAGTTCTTTAAAATAGCTTGCCGATTTCAAAAGCCTGCTTCCATACCAACTAAACATCTCGCCATCAACCAACAATATTTTTGAAGAGGGGCTGATAGCCTGCAATTCGGCTATGTGTTCATCCTTAAATGGATAAGGTTCAGAGGAGAGAAAAATATAATTGGGTTTCATGTTTATGATTTCAACATCAATAATCTCGGGGTATCGAGCCATTGGTGAAGGAATGGCATTTTCAAAGCCACACTTTTGCAGCATATCATTGATAAAAGTATCGCATCCAGCTGCCATCCATGGCTTTCGCCAAATCAAATAAAGGACGGAGTTGTTGGCTGATAGTCGTTTGTTGATAGACATTAGCTCATTAAATCCATTTCGAATCTTTTGACTAATGAGCAATGCTTGGCTATTTTTTCCTACCAAATCCCCTATTCTTTCTATCATATCTAATGAATCATCTAGGTTTTTAATATCACTCATCCATACAGGATAAAGCTTCATCAATTCTTCAATTTGCGATTGTTCGTTTTCTTCTTTGTTACCAATGATTAAATCAGGTTTCAAAGCTGCAATTTTATCCATCTGCAATTTCTTGGTCCCTCCAATTCTTGGTTTTGAATCATGCATTTCTTT
>CAIVPY010000483.1 GCA_903907885.1 uncultured Bacteroidota bacterium | reverse complement strand
TTTCTAATATCTTCACTCATAGTTTTAATGTTTTACTTTATATATAAATATTCAGAATTAAATTTTCCATCGCACATTTTTAAAAAGTTTTTATTCGTATTCCAAACTAACATTCTACCTTAATAAACCGTACTGTGTATAACAAGGTGTATAAAACATAACCTATTATATTTCAGTGGTTAATTCAAAGTTCGTGGTTAGGTTACGTTTCATACACCCAACCGTTATACACAATATTTTTTACCTACCCACCTCGAAGTTCAGAAAAACATATTCGTATTCTTTTTTGAAGTTGTTTCTTATTATTTCATCTAATGTAGTGTAATCATATTTATCACTAAACTGACGTAATATATACGATGTTGAAAGTTCTTTGTTTAAGAACATAAGTATTTCATCAACCAACCAACTAAAATCATTCCATTCAGAACCTTTGTTGTATTTAGTAGGTATGTGTCCTCTATATTCTTTCTTATCTTTTAACATCTGTTTATTGATAAAAGAAACAACTTCATTTTCAGAAGATTTATTCTCATTCAAGAACTGACCAAAGTTCTTAACTTTATTTATTTGTTCTCTCATTTCTTTACTCATAGTTTTTATCTTTATATATAAATATTCAGAAATTAAAAAATCCAACCCACAAAATACTGTGTATAACAAAGTGTAAAAAACATTAAAACGATTTTTTACACTCAGCCGTTATGTGTAAGTGTTCAATTCATTGCTCTAATCAACATTTCGGTTGAAAATTTTAAAAGAAAAATCCTACCCACATTTATAATGTATCTGAACCAGTTCCTTTATATATTAGTTTAATTGAATTAAGTGGTATTTTTTCAAAGGTAATTATTCGTTTATCTTCTAAATCAAAATTCGTGTCATTATACCACTTATTATTAAGATTAGTTGTATCTATTTTATATATGTCATCATCGTAAGTTGAGTCCCACCAATCTTGTTTATTATCACTATTAACCGCAAATATTACTTCACCATCAATATTTGTACCAGATAACCAAGATTCACCTTTACCTTTAGGTGTTAAACCTTCTTTTGAAATCTTATCTCTGAAAATCTGGTTTGATGTATGATACACATATTTATTTGGTATCACTTCGACCAAATGATTTTTTTTATTTTCATTCAAAAACTCTCGTATGGTTGTTTTAATAAATTGTTTCAAATCTTTCATTTGTTTTTCTTTATATATAAATATTCAAATTTAAAAAATCCACCCTTCTTTTTCTTTTAAAAATTTTGTTCAGTTCTCCGATTAAGCATTCTACCTTAATTAGCCACACCTACACATAACAAGGTGTATAAAAAAGTTTGCTATTAAGTTTGGTGCTAATTTGAAAGTTTCTACAAGCAAACCTTCTCATACACCCAGCCGTTATGGCACATTAAAACGATGCCATAACAGCAAATATAACCAATGCTGTCAGTGCTTCGTAGTAAAGTTTGTGATAATTTGACCATAATTTTTATTTTTCCCCACGCACATCAGTTTTTTCAAAACTGTTAGTGTTTGTAAATAATCTATCTAAACTATGTCTTAATGCTTCAATTTTTTGTTCTTGTTGTTTTAACAAAATATTTTCATCTTCAATTTGTTTTAATAACTCTATGTTTCGTTCTGTATTTTCAATAAAACCCCAACCATAAGAACAACTATATGTTTCAGTTTCTCCTTTTATATTAAACGAATAATTACCAGAATCCATCTGTTCAACATTTTCAACAATAGTCCCTTGTTTGATTGGCAAACTTTCAAGTTTGTTTTTAATCCATATCGTATCTAAATTGTAGATATATTCTGTGTTTGGTTTCGGCTCTAAATTTTTTTCCGAAATGATATTTCCGTGTATTGTTCTCATATAGATTCTGTATTACAATTATTTTCTTCAATTACTTCTTCAACAAATGGTTGGTTTTCTAATCTTTCTATGACAATGTTTATTGCTTCTGTATATCTTTTCATTCCGCCAATACAGGCAAGTTCAAGCACTTCATTATTTACATAATGTCTGTTTTTGCCTTTGTTTCTGTTGACTTCCCAATCCATAGAAACATCATCCCAAGTTTCTAATACAATTTCATGTCCACCTTTGTTTTTATACACCAATCTAATGATGTTATTGTGGCTAAATTTTTCAATAAATTCTCCTAATTTCATACTTATTTTGTTTTTTAAATTAATAAATCCCCTCCCTAAAAATAAAAATTATTACAGTAGCGTTTCAATCAACCTTTTGTGTTAGCACTGGTTATATTTGCAACCGTTATGCCCAATGCTAAAACCAAGCATCAGTTTCATAAGTTTCCGTACATTTTACAACTCTGAATTTTTCATTCGGAGTTAGTTTCTTTTCGGCTTCTGCGAGTGCTTTTGCTTTTTTGCGGTCGAGAAACTTGTGATAATATTCTTTTTCTTCTTTATTGTATGTATGATAAACGATTTGAGGGCTTTCACCTTCTTTTTGAACTTGCACGTAATAGTGCGTAAATGATTGTTTTGCCATTTCTATTTAAGTTTTAAAATTAATATTCTGAACAAAGCACTGGGCATAACAGCAAATTAGCCCAATTCCCGACACACATTCCAACGCTTCGCACTGTGCCAATTTGCGGAGCGTTAGTAACAATAGCATTTCTTC
>CAIVPY010000482.1 GCA_903907885.1 uncultured Bacteroidota bacterium | reverse complement strand
TATTCGCTTTGTGTGTTGCTAGGCAGTGTAGGCTTTTCATCCACATTCACCATGCTTTCGGCCATTGCCTCCAAAGCCAACAACAGCCATTTGCTTATGCCTGTTCTTAGTTTTCCTATCATTGTACCATTGTTGTTGGTATTGGTAAAAGCCTGCAAAAAAGCCATGGATGGATTGGACACCAGTTTGCTTTATAAAGATTTAGGGGTGCTGATGATGATAAACATTATGATTGTAGCCTTGGCCTATATTCTGTTTCCATTTTTGTGGAAAGAATAGTTACATTCACTAACCACTACTGCCACCCACAACCCATCCAAATTTATTTTATAGTTTTATCTTGGTTGGGATACCAAGCGATGACAAAAAAATCGCACCTAAACAAGTCGGTTTTTGATATATTTGAATAAAAAAACAGTTCTTAAACGGACGATGTTATTGGTAATAATCATGATTAGATTTTGTTTAATATTCTTTATACTTTTATTTAGCATTCAATGCCATAAATCAACGAAAAGTAGAAAAATGTTTACAGATAGTTACGGTTTGGAGAGGACACCAATCACGGACAAAAATAAAAGGCCATCGTTTTCACAATGGCCTTCGCAAAAAAAATTAAACAATTACATAGCAAAATGCTTAGCAGCCAAATACCTCTCGGCATCTAAGGCTGCCATACAACCACTACCCGCAGCGGTTATAGCTTGTCGGTATATTTTGTCTTGGGCATCGCCACTCACAAAAACACCCTCCACATTGGTGTGGCTGCTTCCAGGGCTGCTTATCAAATATCCGGTTTCGTCCATATGTAACCAGCCTTTAAAAATATCGGTATTGGGTTTGTGTCCAATAGCCACAAAAAAACCTTTTATATCCATAGTCCTTAGCTCGCTTGTAACAATGTTTTTAACCCTCACGGCTTCCACAGTTTTATCACCCAGTATTTCATCGGTTTCAGAATTAAACAACACCTCAATGTTTGGGGTGTTTAGCACCCTATGTTGCATGGCTTTGGATGCCCTAAACTCTCCTTTGCGAACTATCATATACACCTTGCTGCAAATTTTGGATAAGTAGCTAGCCTCTTCGCAAGCCGTGTCGCCAGCACCCACAATGGCTACATCTTTGCCTTTAAAAAAGAAACCATCACACACCGCACATGCCGACACCCCGTTGCCGTTCAGTTTGGTTTCGCTTGGTATGCCCAACCATTTGGCACTAGCACCTGTCGAAACAATAATGGTTTCGGCCTGCACATATTTACTTTCGTCTATCTGAACATTAAAGGGAGGCTTATCCGTAAAATCAATTTTGGTTACCATGCCATAACGCACATCTGCGCCCAATCGCTCAGCTTGCTTTCTAAAGTTTTCCATCATTTCGTGCCCCATAATTCCATCGGGATAGCCAGGGTAATTTTCTACTTCGGTGGTAATGGTTAACTGTCCGCCCGGTTGAGGACCGGTGTACATAACGGGTTTCATATCAGCCCTTGCAGCATATATAGCAGCTGTATAGCCAGCAGGTCCGCTGCCTATAATTAAACACTCTAATTTTTCAATTGTATCCGACATATTATTCAATTTTATGGGTGCAATACTATGCCAAAAACAAATCCAATTATGAACAAATTATCAGTAGCATTGTTTTAGGCAAAGATTCTTATTTTATATAGGATTAAATTCAGAAATTGATTTTATATTGCAATGAATGATTTTGGTTTGAAGCGATGGTATGAGCAAATAAAATAGACAAATGAACAAAACCGTAGCCATAATATTTCTTCTATTCATACTAACATCATTTAATGATAGACAGCATTTTTACTTAAAAAATATTCATGGAGTTGTATTGGATTATGATACTAAATTGCCAATCATGGAAGCTTACATTTCGACAAGAGACGAATCAAAAAAATGGACATCTGATTCGTATTTTACTCTCACAGATAGTATGGGTAATTTTGAATTAAAAAACATAAAAGAGGATTCAATCTATTTAATTATAGGCGTTATAAGCGGATTTCGTTATTTTCATACAGAAGTAAAAACAATTCACCTTTCAAATGACAAGGAACAGTTTATTGACACATTATACTTGGTAAAAATGAAAGGATACAATCCACCTGGAGCTACCTGCGGAAATTCTTTTATAGTATTACCTAG
>CAIVPY010000481.1 GCA_903907885.1 uncultured Bacteroidota bacterium | reverse complement strand
TATTTATAAAGTCCCTTTCCTTGGGAGAGGGATTTAGGGAGAGACAAAAAAAATCCCGATTGCTCGGGATTTTCTAAATATTACTCTTCGTGAGAATGATTGTGGTGTTGGTGGTTGTGTTCCTCCACAATTTTCAAAAACTCTTCTTGGCTTATTTCTTTGTTTTCGATAGTGATTACGGATTTAATATAATCGTTCACTTTCTTTTTCACTGCCGAGTTAATCATCTTAGAACGGTAATCGTCTTTTTTAAGATTTGGCTCAACTAGGCTATCAATCAATTCATCATTCAATTGGTTGCTCATGCCATACATGCCAAACATTGATTTGGTGTATTCAACAGCAGCAGCTCTAATATCTTCTTCTTCAACTTTAATATTATTACTTACCAATACTTTTTCTTCAAACAAATGATTTTTTAGGTAATTGGCTTCTGGTTTGAAAGCTTCTTCCATGTTGTCATCATTAAATTTATCTGCGTAGCGGTCTTTTAACCAACGTTGCAAGAAAGCATCAGGCAAAGTGATATTGTGTTTAGCCACGATAGCATCAGTCATGCCATGCTCAAGTAAATGCTCAGCTTGTCCGTCAAAATAGCTTGAAATTTCTTTAGCCAATCTGTCACGCATTTCAGCTTCGGTAGTCACTGCATCTTTACCAAAAGCCATATCAAACAATTCTTGGTTGATATCAGCCAAAGTAGTACGCTTAATTTCGTTAACTACCATTTTAAAATTAGGGCTAAGGTCAGCCACAGTTGGTTTTTGAATGCCTAATGCATGAGAGATTTCTCCTTCATCATTGTCAAACAAACCAAAAATATTAACGGTCGACTCGTTTCCTTTTTCAATACCTATCAAAGTAGCTTTTACAACTTCGCTTTTTACAGCTGATGTTAAAATAGGAACTGAATCAGCGCTCACTCCACCTTCGATAGCGTTTCCGTCATCATCAAGCTCGGTAAGTTTCACATATATCATGTCGTTGTCTTCAGCTTTGTCTACTTCTTGTAGTTTACCAAAACGCTTACGCATACGCTCAACTTCTTCATCTATTTGTTTGTCTTCTACTTTTACAACGTATTTGGTAAATACATCAGCAGATGAAACTTGCAAATCAAACTCAGGCGCAATACCAATATCAAATTTGAATGTATAGTCCAAACCTTTTTCAAGTTTGTCTATCATGGTGTCCTCATTAAGGATAGGTTGACCAAGGATATTGATTTTGTTTTCTTCGATAAAATCGTACAAACCTTTTGAGGCACTTGCATTGATTTCTTCCAAAAGCATATTTGGGCCGAACATTTTTTCAACCATGGCTTTTGGCGCATGTCCTACTCTAAAACCCGGGATATTTGCTTTTTTGCGGTAGTCAGATATTTTTTTGTCGATACCTGGCATGTAATCATCAGCAGCGATGTTTACAGTAATAGTGCCGTTTAAGGCGTCTTTTTTATCTAAAGTTGCGTTCATTTTTCTACAATAAGCTCTTAAAAAAATAAGACCGAACAAGGTTCAGTCTTATTTT
>CAIVPY010000480.1 GCA_903907885.1 uncultured Bacteroidota bacterium | reverse complement strand
TTAGGCGTAGCTTATGGCGTTACAGATGAAATTGATATTTCTTTGAATGCAAAATATATGTACGGTATGACAGATGGTAAAATTGATTTGAAAGCGAGTGGTTCAACAACCAGTTCAGATTGGTATAATGCAACTTATGTTGGTATCAACTTAGGTGTTAGCTACAAATTTGGTAACTAAATCTCTTAATATTAAAAAGCCTGATGGTATAGATACCATCAGGCTTTTTTGTTTGTATAAAGCAAAGTATATCTAATAATCAGCACATCAATTAGAAGGCTTTCTTCTAAAATTGTTGTTGGGTTTTGTAGCTCTGTTTCCTTGCGGGGCTCTGTTTCCGTCTTTATTTCCAGCACATTCAGGTCTTCTCCTAGGCGTGCGGGCAGGTGCTGCTTTCTTGGTTTCAACAAAATGGTTTTGCAATGGAAAAGGATGTTCCTCAATAACAGGTACAGTCTTTCCAATCAATTTATGAATATCACGCAAAAACTCTTTCTCTTCTGCATCGCAAAAAGATAGGGCAATGCCACTTGCACCTGCTCTACCTGTTCGGCCTATTCGGTGAACATACGTTTCAGAGATATTGGGCAACTCATAATTAATTACGTGCGAAAGGTTATCTACATCAATACCACGTGCCGCAATATCAGTAGCAATTAACACACGTGTTTGCCCATTTTTAAAATTATTTAAAGCATTTTGTCGTGCATTCTGCGATTTATTGCCATGAATGGCTTGTGCCTTTATGCCTACCTTTTCAAGGTCTTTAACCACCCTGTCTGCACCATGTTTGGTTCTGGTAAATACCAAAACACTCTTAATTTTTTTATCTTCAAGCAAATGTTTTAACAAGTGTTTTTTATTGTCTTTGTCAACAAAATAAACTGCTTGCTCAATGGTATCCGCTGTGCTCGATACGGGTGTTACCTCCACTTTGGCTGGATTTGACAAAATTGTATTTGCCAATTTTTGTATTTCTGAAGGCATGGTAGCCGAGAAGAACAATGTTTGACGTTTCTGCGGAATTTTAGCAATCACCTTTTTTACGTCATGAATAAAACCCATGTCTAACATGCGATCGGCCTCATCTAAAACAAATATTTTAAGGTGTTGAATGTTCACAAACCTTTGGTTTATTAAGTCTATTAATCGACCAGGGGTGGCAACAAGTATATCTACACCTCGTTGCAAACCTTGTGTTTGTGCATGTTGAGATACCCCACCAAAAATTACGAGTTGTTTCATGCCTAAGCCACGTCCGTATGCTTTAAAGCTTTCTTCAATTTGAATAGCAAGTTCGCGAGTTGGTGTTAAAATCAAAGCTTTGATGCTTTTATTTCCGGGGTCTGCCAATTTTTCTTTGTGAAGCAATTGCAAAATAGGAATGGCAAAAGCAGCTGTTTTTCCTGTGCCTGTTTGGGCACAGCCCAACAAATCTCTTTTTTGTAAAATAAGCGGGATTGATTGCGCTTGAATGGGTGTGGGGGTTGTGTAACCCTCAGTTTTCAGAGCCTGCATAATAGGCTCGATTAAGTTTAATTCTTCGAATGTCATTTATTATTTTAATTCTGGCTGATGGTTCTCATGCATTGTGCATGTAATGTAGAGGAAAACTTAGCCAGTAAGAATTTTGCAACAACATATTGAGTTAGCAGCGCCAAGAATTGGCTAGCTTGCATAACAAAAGTGGTCAAAGGTAATGGTAATAGTTGGTTTATTATGAAAAAGAAATTTAATTGAAGGATTTTGGATGGATGAATGATAGCTGTTAACTTCAGGCTATTAGCGGCTATCTTAATAATATTTACATTTACTTAGATATTTTGATTATCGATAGAAGCATAGAACATTATTGATATAAATGACTCTAACCTAACATATTTGTTTTTAAGTGCTGATTAATTGTACAAAAAAATAATACGAAATTTACATATTTAAATCAACCTCATTTGGTTTGTTAATTATTGAAAT
>CAIVPY010000479.1 GCA_903907885.1 uncultured Bacteroidota bacterium | reverse complement strand
ATTTCAATACTATTACTTGTTTCTTCAACTTTGTTTATTAATGGTTGTAATGGCTCATTCAAAGAGAGGCAATATGAAAAAGAAGTTGGGAGAAATTTGGGATTTGAAGTAGTTAAAAATGGGCTACCGATTAATTGGTTTTTCTATACCAATAAAACTATTAAAAAATTAGATGCAACTGCAGATTTTGATATTATTTCTGACCAAAGCGATGTTAAAGAAGGCAAACAAAGCTTGAAATTTGTGATAAGAAAATGTAATACAATTGGTCGATTTTATCCAGGTTTTTTCAAAGAGTTTGAAGAAACATCAGGAAAAATTTACAATGTAAGCTTTTGGGTAAAAAACTATGGATGTGAATTTAAAGTGATTCTTAGTGCTGTTAGGGCTAAAGGTGGAGTTCCATGCGAAGCAAGAACTATTTCATCAGATGAAAACATAAAAGAATGGAAAAAATATGTTGTGGAGCGTAAAATGTGTGAAGGAATGGATAGATTAAGGTTTGAAGTTGTTTTACAAGGCTCTGGCACATTTCAAATTGATGGGATAAAAATCGATAAACAATAAAATATTATGAACAAACAATATGCTAATAATCGACTTATGTTATGCATTTTCTTTCCAATCTTGTTTTCGTTTTTTTTGAGTAGTTGCAACACATTGACACTTCAAACTTCCTACATTGGTGATTGGCAAAGTAGCAAAAATTCAATTACAGTTAGAACATCACCATCATTTATGAAATTCAATTTTACTATAGATTCAGCCGCTTCCTTTTTAAAAATAAATAGCGACAAAACGGTTTCTGGTAATCTTGGAACAGCCATTTTTGTTAATGGCAAAATAAAAAATAATTATGAATCGGATGTTGCTTATATTGTTGAATGTGGTACGATAGGAAAAATTTATACTAAAGATCCTTTAGAAAAGAAAGAAGTTGAATTGTGGCTTTTAACAATGAACGATAATGATAGCTTAAAGGCAGAACTTAGATTTACCGGAAACTTATCGGCTTTTCCTATGGCTGATATTTTTTTTACTAGGGTAATTAAATAAATATTTATTTTTTTGCTTACCTCTTTTAAGGGCTAATAACTAATGCTATTTAAAATTATGTTAGGAATTTTCATCAACCTCAAAAATTCCAAATGTGTTGATGTTTTGGTCAATAAAACATCCTCGCAACAACAGACTTTGTTAGAATAAAAAGACAGTAATATAATAGCAAAACAAAAAGTTCATCATGCTCTATACTCGCCAAAAACAACCCTGAAGGTATCTGCTATTTCGCCCAAGCTAGTATAGTTTTCTACTGCATCAATAATGATTGGCATAACATTGCTACCGTCTTTTGCAGCTTGCTCCAGTCGTAATAAGACTGCTTTTACTTGTACATTATCACGCTCGGTTTTTACCTGATTCAACTTTTCTATTTGTTGTATTCTAATGCTATCATCCACTCGAAGAATAGGTGGATTTACGGCATCGCTAATGAAATTGTTTACCCCAACAATAATCTTGTCTTTATTTTCAATGTCTTTTTGGTAGCGGTAGCTAGCATCTGCAATTTCCTTTTGAATATAACCTTGCTCAATGGCAT
>CAIVPY010000478.1 GCA_903907885.1 uncultured Bacteroidota bacterium | reverse complement strand
TTTGATTCACAAAGGATATGAGAAAATTCTTTTAAATGACCATGAAAAAAAATTCTTTCTGAAACGCCTAATTCTCTAACCATTTTTTCAAGTTTCATTCTCTCTTTCCCATCACCAACTATTTGTAGCGTCCAATTTTTGTTTTTCATTTTGGCAAAAGCTTCAATTAAAAACTGATGACCTTTTTCAACAGACAATCTACCTACAGTAACAAATTGATTCTTCTTTATTTCAGTATCCCCTGTCACTACATTAACTGGATTAGGAATTACTTTTATATTGGTTGCTCCTGTTTTGTTGAATATAGTTTTAGCTGCAAAACTGGTTTGTGCAATTATTCCACTAGCTAAGGGATACATCATTTTTTTAGCAGTCTCTAAAAAAAATCCAAAATTTAACAATGGACTCATCCTATCTGAAACAAACAGTGGAACATTCATTCCTCTTGTTGAGAAGATAACAAAAGGATTAAACCATTCTCCAAAACTAACTATGGTTTGAGGGTTAACATGTTTTATAGTTTTCCTGATATAAGGTATAATTAATAGGGCATACACCAACCGATGGTGTTTGGTGCGGTCTATTGGTGGCCAATAGATTTTTATATCTTTATGTAACTCGAAAAACTGACCTGTTTTGAAAAGTAAAATAATGCTTACGTCAAACCCCTTAGAAGCGTAATGGTTTGCTAAACTTGTAAATGCTCTTTCTTGCCCGCCTCCTTCTAAACCTGCACCAATAAAACAAATTTTTTTTATCATGAAGACTTCTTCAAATCAAGTAATTCGCCATATTTGTAATCCATTTCCAAAGGCCGAATTTGATCAAATCCTCCTCCATGATGTTGGGTAACTTCACCAAAATATAATTTTCCATCTACATCATAAAAATCAACCCTAACATAAGCAAAATACTTTCCTATTCTCTCTGCAATTTCTATCATCTGCGCTAATGTTGATGGTGGATTGATTTCTTCACCTCTTAGGTGTGCAATATCTTTCGATTTGACAGCCCAAGTAAAATGTAGAGGGTTCCAATCTATACTATAAATATTTCTTTTATTCTTCCCTTCTCTATCAATCGAAACATAAATAAATTCAACTTTACCATTGATAACATTTAACTTAAAGTCGTTTGGTATTTTTCCTTCTTTAGTTAACAATAGCTTTTCGATTACAATGCGGGGTTCAATATTTTTATATTGCCATTCCCTATCAACTAAATAATAATTTCGTTTCAACCACCACCTGCAGTCTAAAATTAGTTTCTCTAAGTTAATTTCTTTCTTATCTTTTATGATTAAATAGCTGCCCGAATCGTGTGTTGCTTTTATGATGCAAGGATATTCAGGAAATAAATCAATATTAATATCCTTGTAATTGGAAGTTACGTGAATCAATGGGATTAATAAATCTTCACCAAATTCCTTCTTAACATAGTCTCTTACGCCATACTTATCAGCCAATAAAGAATGAAAATCGGATCTATCATGAATTTTTAACCATTGAATTTTCTCATTTAGTGTTTTAGGATTATCCAAGTTTAACTCATAATCCTGCATTTTCTTAAAATGTTTCTTTAAGTAATCTTCATCAGATAGCCTTTCGTATTTGATAATTCTATACAGCCTATAAATAAACTGATATAAATAAAATCCAATATTACCTTTATACTTTATTGTTTCAATCATTATAAAACTATTTCTTTAAAATTATACTTTCCAGGCCAAGTTTGAGTCGTTCTATTAGAAACTACATAAGCTTCATTTGCCCACATTAGTAAAGGCAAATCAGTTATGCTGTCTGTAAAAACAATTTTTTTATCAAATTTCAAATTATTCTTATTAAGAAATTGATTTAATTGAATCACTTTCTCATCAAATAAGCAATCCTTTCCATCTACATAAAATCCAGAAGCTTTCCCTTTCTTAAACTCTATGTTTGTAGAAATAACCTGCTTAATACCAAAATCCTTAGCAAATTTATTAAGGTAAACATCATAACCACCTGAAGCAATCATGACATAGTCTCCTTGATTTACATACTTTTCTAACTCAGACACTATCAATTTCAGGGTATTATCTCTTATTATTGTATTATAATAATCGTTTGCATAATTAAGAATATCAAACTCTTTATATCCCCTAATTTTCATTAAGTTAACTCGTTTCGAAAAATTACATTTCGAAAAAAATCGATCTACAATGGCAAAAAATCTGCTATACAATAAAACAGTTTCTAACTTTGAAATAAAACGTGACCAAGTCGTTATCTTTCGTTCAGCAACAAAATCAACAAATGCATTTGCTGTTTGAAAATTCACCAAAGTTTCACAAAAATCAAATACTACTAGATTCATGCTTGTTTCAACACATTGAGAACACGCTGCATTTGCGTCCTAGTTCCTATTGTAATGCGTAAACAATTAATTAATTTACTACTGTGTTCTAAATTTCTAACAAAAATATCATTTTCAATTAAGCACTTATTGGCACTTTTTTTATCCTCAACTGATTTAAATTTCACTAAAACAAAATTACCTTCACTTTTAAATACCTTTTCAACTACAGGTAATAATTTCAACCCGTCAGAAAACTCTTTTTTAGCTAAATACACTTCATCTACATAATTGTACATGTATTGCACGTCTGACAAAGCGGCAATCATAGCAGTTTGGGTAAAGGTGGAAATGTTTTTGGCATTTCTGATTTTTGAAACTTGTTTAATATTTTCAGGATTTGAAATCAAATAGCCCGCTCTAAAATTTGCCAATGCAAATGCTTTTGAAAAAGTTCTAGTAATGAAAAGGTTTTCAAACTTCATCACTTTATCTTTCATTGTTTTGCCATAAAATTCAAAATAAGCTTCATCAAGTATAAAAACCGTATCGCTCAAATCCTGTAATAGCGAAATAATAAATTCTTCTTCAACTATATTACCTGTTGGATTATTAGGATTACAGATATAAACCAAAGATGGATTGATGTTTCTAATAGCTGAAACAAATTTTTCTTTATCCAAATTGAAATTATCGTCATACTCGAAAATGTGAACAACACCCCCTTGAGCTTCACAGGTAAGTCTAAAATTATCGTATGTGGGTCCTAATATAAGAATGGGGTCACCAATAGAAACATACATCCGAACCAGATACTCGTGTAAAACATCAGAGCTAGCAAAATATTGAATACACGACTCGTCAATTGAACAATATTTAGCCAAAAGATCTAACAATGTAGAATTATATGTACTAGGATATAAAAAAGAAAAATCATCCTGATCTAAAATTCTTTTAAAACTCTCCTTAACCAAAGGAGTGGGAGGAATGGTGGCTTCATTCCAGTCAAGTTTTAAAATATTTCTTCTCTGCTCACTTGTTACTTCCCAAATTTTGTGCGAAGCAACCTTATATGGCAGTAAGTTTCGCAAATATTTATTGATTAATTTCATTAGTCTAGTTATTATTTAATTTTTTATAAAAAATACTCGAAAATTGAGCTTAAAATCTCAAGGTTTTATAAAAAAATAATCTGTTTTTTCTAAAAATACAAATTTACATTATACTTCATTAAGAAAATATTAAGATAATCTATTATGGATTAATTTTACAAATGAGGTTGCCCAAAGTTGTGCTTGTCATAAACTCTGTTTCGGGCCAAAGTTCTAATATATTTTGCAGCAACAAATCGAATTTTTTCAAGTTTGTTGTTCTGTTTTTCTCATTAATACAACCTATAAAATTTATTCTATGAATACTTATGATGGCAGGTTTTCTCCAAAAGAAAGCATTGGCAATTTCTTTTAATGTTTTTTCAAAACCTAAGCCATCTACCGATGGCTCAAATGAACAATTTCGTATAAGGTAGGTCTGATTATATTGATTTCTATCGCCAAGATAATGTCTAAGCAATTCTCTTTTTTTCTCTCCTTCTTTTGGTAAAATTTGATATTTCATACCTTGTAAATACTTCACCCCAGATGAAGCTAGGCTTTGATTTAATATAGAATCCCAAATGAAATTATTGGCAATAAACGACTCTGATTTATACCCAAAAATTTGTTCAAATAATGCTAAACCATTTTGTATTGATTCTTCTAACAAGGTATTGTTGTTTGAATCAAATGTTGCTTGAATGCTTTTACCCATCTGAGGAAAAACATCATTGCTAAGTCCCCACATTTTACTTTCAAACGCTAATACAAATGCAGGATCATTCTTCCTCAATAAGTCTAACCACATACCCACATTTACATGCTCTCTACCATGAAATTGAGGAAAAAAAACTTTGTTATTAATACCTTCTTTCCACAATTCAAATGATTTATGGTGCTTAGGATAATTCTTTAAAGTTTCAGTAAAAGGTTCGTAAAAATAATTTGTATAATTTGATGATTTTATTTTTTCAAAATCAGGATTGGCAACTACCGTATTGGCTGTAATGATAGGGTTATTACCTCTACAATCTTTATGTTTTAATAAGGTTGTAAACAACAATTCCAAATCATCTTCACTTGCCAATGAATCGAATTTACAATAGGGACTTTTATCAACATTAATACCCTTGTTTTTAAGTGTATTAAATGTTTCAATTGATGGCATTCTAATACTCCCCCAATCATCCGACTCAAAAACTACAATCTTTCTATTTGTTTTCCAACCTTTACAATTAACAAGATTAGATGAAATAATAGGCTTAATAAAACTATTAATAGATTTACTGCTCACTCCAAACTACTCGTTTAATATAATCAGTATAACTTATAATAATTCGCACCATTTTATCAGAAACATTAGGCATACTATAATCATTTATAGGTCTAAATATTCGTGTTTTTGTTTTTTGTTCATGTTCTAATTGAATCAAGCCTTGCATAATTCTTTCG
>CAIVPY010000477.1 GCA_903907885.1 uncultured Bacteroidota bacterium | reverse complement strand
CTAACAAATTGGGGTAAATCTTTCGCCAAAATTGCTCCAAACCATTGTTATAAGCATCAAAGCCAGCTTTTTCGGGTGTGTCTTGATAACCCCTAATGGCCTGTAAAGCATCCCTATATATTTCAGCATCATTTTTCACATCTCGTAACGATATGTTCATGTCAAAGCTTGATTGAAGCATTTTACCCCACATTACACCGAGGTTTTTGGTTTCGCTATTGATAATAATCTTATAATCAGCTTCAGCTTCTTTCTTAACAAAATTACACCCTTCATCAATCAATCTTTTTTTGATAGCAGGCTCTAACACATTGTATGATAGATTTTCACTTAAATTGCTTTCGTTACTTTGCATAAATACTTTGATGGGCTCCACCATCACACGGATGCTGGCAGAAGGAACAGTGAGTGAATGCAAAATGTTTTTTGATGCAATATTTAAACTATCTCCTCTAACCACATTTGGCACATCAAGCGATATGCGCAGCACTTGAACAGGGTCTTTGGCTAAAATTCTAGCTACCGAAAAACTTGCAAAACCATTTTGGTCGGTTTCGGTACAAGTGCCAAAATTCATTTTGCCCTGTTCGGCATTCATCGACATGGCCATTCCTCCAATACCTATACGACCTACAGTACTATCTTTTAAGTATGCCATCACATTAAATGGTTCAGGAATGGCTTTGCCCACCTTGCCTTTCAATTGGCTCACATCCGAACGAACAGATACCTTGCTCAATAAGTCTTGCAATTGGTTCACAATCTCGTTTACCAAATACACTTGTTTCCCTCTGTAAAAGGTTTCCAATGCTTCATTATAATAGTTTTGTAACTCAAGTAAGGCTTTCACCTTAAATTGTATAGCCAAAATATATTTGTCTTTAAAATCAACGCGATTTGACCTATCAAGCAAATCAACCGAGCGATCGATTGCATTCTGAATTTTCCTTCTGCGATTATTCTCATAATCCATTTTTGAAAGCTTATAATAAATCCAAAAACCATTTTTGTCTTCCCAAGAATCAGCTACTTGAAAATCTTCAACCAAGGCATCAGCAGTTATTTTGGTGCTGGTAAGGTATTGTTGGTTGATGTTTGAATTATTTTCGAAAGTAGAAAGAATGGAATTGGTTGAAACATTTACCTTTATCTCGCCCACCAAATCGTTTAAGGCATTTTTCTTGGCCAACTGTTGGTAGTCATTTGGATTGCTTAGTTTGTTTCCATAACCCACCCCAATGTAATACATACTATTTACAGGTCTTTGCTCAAGCCAAGATGGTTTAGATTTTTTTTGTGATAAACCCTTGCATGCAGGTAACAAAGTCATAACCAAAACGAATACAATAAGCTGATAAGATTTTTTGATTATTTGTTTCATGAAATCTCTTTCTGATTGGAGTGCAAATTAATACTTAATTGCAATTGACAAAAGCAGTGCCAAATGAACTTAATCCATTGAATTTATAATAGCAGTTGCATACAATGCTGCTGTTTCGGTTCTTAAAATATTTTCGCCCAAAGAAACGGGTATGAAATCTTTTGATTTGGCTAACTGCACTTCATTACCTGTAAAATCGCCTTCAGGACCAATAAGTAGGCAAATAAGTTGATTTGCTGATGTTCTAATGTGATGTTTTAAATGTTCAGTCAATTCAGTTTCGCACCAAGCCATACACCTTAGTTCGTTCTCATTTTTGGTTTCAAGTTTTTTTAGAAATGAATCAAATTTTTGTAATTCATTTATTTTAGGCAACCAATATTGCTTGCTTTGTTTGATGGCCGAAATGGCAATTTTCTCGCAGCGTTCTAGGTTTATTTTTGCCCTTTCGGAGTTGGCTGTTTCAATAAAAGTTATTTCATCAATGCCCATTTCAACGCACTTTTCTATCATCCATTCCATCTTTTCAAAGTTCTTAGTGGGTGCTACAATCAGGTGTAATTTGGATTTTTGATTCTTTGATTTTTGATTTTTGATTCTAATAAGAAGCTTACACTTTTTGGGGTTATCATCTACTATTTCGGTGATGGCTTCAGTACCTTTTCCGTCAATAAGAATAATTTTATCTCCTACTTTTTTGCGTAACACACGCACACAATGTTTCGATTCATCTTCAGGAAGGATGATTTCATTTTCGATAAGATTAGGGTGAAAGAAAAGTTGCATATTGTTCTATGTCAAAAATAATAAAGATTGTTGGATAAACAATAATGAAACGGTTTGTGATGTTAATTCTTACATCAAAGTTGAGTAAGGGGGTGAATTTTTTACTACTTAATTTAGTCTAAATTAAAGAGACAAAGTCTTAATGCTCTATAAATTATTTTTCCAATAAAATATTTTATGTATGATTAAAATAATTTTCATTACTTGCAACTAATGAAACACCAACTAAATGACAAAAAAGTTATAAGGGCTTGGACCATGTATGATTGGGCTAATTCGGTTTTCTCGCTTACCATTGCCACTGCTATTTTCCCAATTTATTTTTCGAAAATGTGTAAGGCGGCAAGCATAGCGCAAGGTACTGCAGAGGGGGATATTTATTATCTTGATATTTTTGGTTTACGTGTTATAGGTCCTGAATTATATTCGTTTGTGGTATCAGCTGGATTTCTTTTGGTAGCGTTTATAAGCCCACTTTTGTCAGGTATTGCCGACTTTAAACAAAATAAAAAATTCTTCCTTAAAACCTTTTGCTATATGGGTTCTGCAAGTTGTATTGGTATGTATTTTTTTACATCTTATACTATTGAACTTGGGGTTATATTCTTCTTATTAAGTTTGGTTGGTTTTGCTGGGAGCTTGGTATTTTACAATGCTTTTTTGCCTGAAATAGCTAGTGATGATATGCTTGACAAAGTGAGTGCCCGTGGCTTTTCTATGGGTTATTTGGGTAGTGTTATATTGCTAATCATCAATTTGGTTACTATTATGTTGCCAGATTTGTTTTTCCCTATCAAGGCAAAGGCCCTGCATTATATGACCGAGAATGCCGCACTTACCATTGAACAAGCTATGGAAATGTCTAAATCATATTTTTCAGGTATTGCTACTCGTTTGTCATTTGTGTCGGTTGGTTTGTGGTGGGCAGGTTTTGCTCAAATTACTTTTAGACATGTACCTGAGGTGTTATCAAACAAAGTATATGACGGAAACCTTTTCAGCAAAGGTTTTGATGAGTTGAAAAAGGTTTGGTTTCAATTGAAACATCAACCTAAAATGAAGAAATTCTTACTTGGATTTTTCTTTACCAGTATGGGTGTGCAAACCGTTATGTATGTGGCCAGTTTGTTTGGTGAGGAGGAATTGCATTTGCCCACTGAAGTTCTGATAGGCACGATACTTATTATTCAACTAATAGCCATTTTAGGGGCTTGGACCTTTGCGCGCGTTTCAGCCAAATTTGGCAATATCTACACCTTGATTTTTATGATTTTAGTATGGATTCTAATTTGCATCATTGCTTATAATGTAAAAAACCAGAATACTTTCATAGCCCTTGGTGCGCTTGTAGGTATTGTAATGGGTGGCATTCAATCTCTATTTCGATCAACTTATGCCAAACTTATTCCAGAGGGAACAACTGACACTACTTCGTTTTTCAGCTTTTATGATGTAGCCGAAAAAGTAGCTATTGTTTTAGGCACATTTAGTTATGGTTTATTCAATGGCATAACACATAGTATGCGCACGTCTATCATAGCCTTAGCTGTATATTTTGTAATTGGCTTAATATGGATGATTCAAATTAAAAATTTCAAAACAAATAATTAATTTTTTACTTTTGGAAATTATGAGTTGAATGATTATTTTTCCAATTAACTTTCAACACCCAAAAAATTAACATTTCTTAGATGAAAATTGATATTTTTATACCTTGCTTTATCGATCAGTTTAGACCGCAAACGGCATTAAACACGATAAAAGTATTAGAAAAAGCGGGCTGCACGGTTAACTATAATACAGAACAAACATGTTGTGGATTGCCAGCTTTCAACGCAGGGTATTGGGAGGATGCAAGAGAAGTTGGCGAAAAACTATTGAGCGAGGTTAGCTTAGATAGAAACTTGGTTTGCGGTGCTTCTGCTTGTGTTGGTATGATTAAGAATTCTTATGATTTGCTTTTTCAAAATTCATCTTTTCATAACAAATTCAGACAACTGCAAAAGAAAACATTTGAGCTAAGTGAGTTTTTGGTGGATGTTCTGAAAATCACAGAATTGGGTTCCAAATTTGAGGGCAAAGTAGCCTTCATGGATACTTGTACAGCTCGCAACGAGTGTAACATAAAAAGTCAACCTCGATTGCTGCTTGAAAAAGTGGAAGGCATACAATTGCTTGAATTATCAAGTCAAGAGCAGTGTTGCGGTTTTGGAGGCACTTTCTCTACCAATTATTCTGAATTGTCTGTAGCACTTGCTAAAGATAAAATAGATGATGTATTAGCTACTGGGGCTGAATATTTAGTGTCTTGTGATTATTCTTGCTTATTGCACCTAGAAAGTTACATCAAAACCAAAAATATAAAACTTAATGTACTTCATATAGCAGATGTATTGGCTAGAGGGTTATAAAACCAAATAATAGCTTAATGATAAAGGCAATAAAAAAACATATAGCCATTTCTTTTTTGATACTAGTGGTATTTAATACCATCGGAAGTTGTTTATTGTATATTGGATGGAAGGCAATTATGTCTAATAAAATCGAAGAAATTGCTAAGACAATGCCATTGTCATATTTAACAAAAATATCCAAGACTTATGATGGAAATATTGAGCAAGAATTTGATTTTAATGGTAAAATGTATGATGTCATTTCTTATCAAATATGCGAAAATATCATTTATTATTTCTGTATTAACGATTTTGAAGAAGATTGTATTAAAACCTTCAGTATTATTAAAGATGATTACCTAAGTAATTATATCTCTAGGTCTAAACAAACCTCAAAAGATAT
>CAIVPY010000476.1 GCA_903907885.1 uncultured Bacteroidota bacterium | reverse complement strand
TGCCATCATTTCTGTCAAAATTATAACCTTTAATGTTCTTTATAGAAATATTGTATTGTGTAGTATCATTATACAATCCAGTGTATGCTGTATATACCGAAATATCATTTATATTAACATTTGTAAATTCGTCTTTCCACTTATCAATATTTAATCTATAAAAAACATGAAATAAATTTTCATTATTTCCTTTATATTCTATATCTACAAATTCATAGCTATAACCATCGTATTTTGGGCAGGCTGGGTCGTTACCTACATTTACAGTGCTATTTAGTATGTAATCATTTTTGCCTTGCCCAATTAAAATAGCGGTGTCGCCTTGGTTGCTAATAAACATTAAGGTTTCGTTGCCACTGTAAGGTATTTGCAACTTAGTACTATCAGCTAATAAAAATTTATAGCTTTTTGAGGTATAGTTGCTGCATGGGCTTTCGTTTCGCTTGCAGGCTTGTAGAATAAAAAGCAAGCTAAAGATGGTAATGTAAAGTAGTTTTGTTTTCATTAATTTTCGCCATAGTTGAATTCACCAACAAATCTAATCATAAATAAATACTTGTTGGTGTGCCTCGCATAATCCTATGCGAAACAATAACAAGGGCGGTTAACATACCTTTTTCTTGCTGTCAGTTCCCCTTTTCCCTCTCTTTTTTACCCTCAAATGCCAGAATTCTACTCTCTTTTCTCTAAATTCTACTCCTTTTTATAAGAATTTTACTCATTTTAGATAATCCTTAGCACGTTTAATTTAGCCTCGGTGGTGTTGCTTGGGTTGCTTATGGTAATAATGCTAAATTAATATAGAATAAATTTGAAATGGTAGGATATCAACCATGTACAAAAAAAGAGGCCACCATTTTCATGGTAGCCACTTTGGATTTATTTTCAAATAAAATGACTTACTCAAGCATTAATTTTCTTACTAAAGTTTCTTCTTCGGTATGAATGTTTATAAAATAATAACCTTTGCTTATTCCATCAAGCAAAATATCGAAACTATTGCTGGTAAAAGTATTTGTAAGAACAGTTTTACCTAACATATCGGTAATGGTATAAACACCTTTGGTGCTATTTGATAAATCAATATGTAAGGTGTTGTGAGCAGGTATTGGATACATATTTATTTCTGATTTTGTAAATTCAGATACTCCTACTTTGCTTATGGTGATGGCTTTCCAAGCTGTATCGTAGCAGCCATGCAATTCTTTATCAATCAACGAAACAACAAACACACCATTTGAAAGGTATTGATGAGTGGGATTAAGACTCACAGAGTCTTTTGAGCCATCACCAAAATCCCACACATGGGTACCAATGGCTTTTAAGGTAGTATCGGTAAACAATACATTTCCAAAAGGATTAGAAACTGAATGGGTAAAGCCTCTCTGTATTTTATCTACCTTAGTAATTAGAATGGCGCTGCTTTTATAGCATCCTGAAAGGTTGTTTTTCTCCCTAACCGTTATCATATTATTACCCGCATTCAATATATTGGTATTAGTTATTAAAATGGTGTCTGATGCTGAACTTTTTAATTGGGTTTGTATTAAAGTTTGCAAATCGAGTTTGGCAAAAATGATGCTATCAACACCTACCAACTTGCGAACTTTTAGGTTAATGATAGAATCGTAATGACAATAGATACCATTTGAGTGTGATGAAGATATTTGCACATTGCCTGAAGGGGCATCGTAGTTGGTTATTTGTAATAAAGTATCGAAACTACACACCAAATTACTTGAATCAATTACTTTAACAGAAACATTGTAAACACCCGAAGAAGTACCAAATTTTAAAGTGTATTTACCAGGCTTTGCAGGTGGGTTGTTGTTAATCGAAACAGTGTATACCTTTCCATCATTAGGCATAGCCACAGTAACAGATGCCTTACCCGTATCACTCACACAAGCTTTGGTGTCTGCTGTAATGGTAACTGGCAATCGAGGGCAGTTTGCAGCCTGACAGGTTGATATCGATACCGGACTAGGGCCACATATATTATTATCAAGCGCTCTTACCCAAATTTTTGATAGGCCGTTTATAGGTAATCCAGAAACAACATGTGATAAACCCGAACTTCCAGAAGGGGCAATCCAATTTGACCCAGAATCTAAACTTACTTGGTAGCTTGTTGCACCTATTAAAGAACCCCAACTATATTCAACCGAAGTAACTGTCTTGTTCCCACAGCCAACATTAGGAAGAGGTAATGGAGCGTTAATATATGCTAAAATAGTATTGGAGATATTTGAACAAAATATTGAATCTTGAGCAACAACAGAAATATTGTAAATGCCAGGTTGCGACTTGAAGTAGAAATTACTGTCTTTATTGCTTCGCATTAGAGTAGGTCCATTATAAAACGAATAATTTGTTTTTAGTTAAATAATGAAATTTTGTATATAAAGAAACTATTGCCAGTTTAGCATAAAAATCTTTTTTATCATCGTATTCAAATGTATTATT
>CAIVPY010000475.1 GCA_903907885.1 uncultured Bacteroidota bacterium | reverse complement strand
CGTCCTAAATCGCCACTAAAACCAATGGTTTTGGTTTGACCCTTTTCTGTGATTTCGACCAAAATACTTGCAGCACCTAATAGATGACCAGCTTCAACAAAAGTGATTTTGATGTTTTCGTTTACTACAAAGCTTTTGTCGAAAGGCACCGTAACGAAACGGTCCATGCATTCTTTTACTTGCTTTTCAATATACAAAGGCTTTGGCACCAAATGTCTTTTGGTCTTTTTCGATTGAGAAAGACCTTTTCTGTATTCGTGAAATTGAATATTGGCCGAATCGTATAACAAATAAGAAGTTAAATCCGCAGTGGCGGGTGTACTCAATATATTTCCTCTGAAACCCAAATGAACCAAAGCCGGCAGATTGCCTGAGTGGTCAATATGCGCGTGGGTAAGTAAAACCAAGTCAATATCAACTGGTTCGAATGGGAAAATGTAATCACGTTCAGTAGGATTTTTTTTCATCTCATAATCCATACCGCAATCAACCAATATCTTGTAGCCGGAATCAAGGGTAAGTAAATACATACTTCCCGTTACTTGTTTGGCTGCACCTAAAAATTTTAATCTCATATTTGTTTTACTGTCAGTGAATCAATTTAGAAGGTATTTTCGGAGAAATGATATTGACAGCTTTTGTGCAAATAAACCAAACTTTCGCATACCTTCGCTATGCTATACATAATACTTATGCCACATATACTTGCCAAACAGTATTCTTTACTAAACGATTACTTAGCAGAACTAAGAAATGTAGAGGTGCAAAAAGACACTGCACGCTTTAGAAAAAATGTTGAACGAATAGGCCAGATCATGGCTATTGAAATCAGTAAACACCTTGCCTATAAGACAGAGGAAATAATAACTCCACTTGGTACTCACGAGTCGAAAATGCTTGCTACACAACCTGTTTTGGCTACTGTTTTAAGAGCTGGTTTAGCTATGCATCATGGCTTTTTAAATTGTTTTGATAGAGCAGATAATGCCTATGTTTCGGCATATAGAAAACATGTGAGCCCAAATGAATTTGAGATTGTGGTTGAATATATGGCTGCGCCAGACATTACGGATAGAACATTGATTCTGATTGACCCTATGTTGGCAACAGGACAGAGTATGCATTTAAGTTACAAGGCTTTACTTAGACATGGTATGCCAAGTGAAGTAATTGTGGCAAGCATCATAGCAAGTAAACAAGGAGTTGAACATATTAAAACTTTTATGCCTAAAGCCAAGATTTTTATTGCTGATATTGATAACGACTTAGACGAACATAGCTACATAGTTCCAGGTTTGGGCGATGCAGGCGATTTATGTTTTGGCATTAAAATGTAGATTGCATTATAAAATTAATGTCTGAAAAAGTATTAATCATAGGTTCAGTATGGCCTGAACCAAACTCTTCGGCAGCAGGAAGCAGAATGTTGCAATTGATGGAGTTGTTTTTAGCACAATCTTGGCAAGTAACATTTGCAAGTATTGCCACCCCAAGTGAGTTTATGTTTGATATTGAAAGCATGGGTGTTCGTAAAGAATGTATTCAGTTAAATAGCAAAACCTTTGATGATTTTATAAAAGAGCTTAATCCGAGTTTGGTTTTGTTTGATAGGTTTATGACCGAAGAACAATTTGGATGGAGAGTGGCCGAGCATTGCCCTGAAGCTTTGCGAATATTGGATACTGAAGATATGCACTCTTTGAGGTATGCTAGGCAAAAAGCATGTAAACTAAACAGAAATTTTGATTTGACAGATTTGTTGAAAGAGGAAGTAGCAAAAAGAGAAATAGCAAGCATTTTTCGTTCTGATTTGACTTTAATTATTTCATCCTTTGAAATGGGTTTGCTTCAATCACTTTTAAAAATTAATTCTGATTTGTTGCATTATATTCCTTTTATGCTTGATGGAATGAAGGAGGATGCTATGAATAAAATGCCTGCCTTTGAGGATAGACAACATTTTGTTTCAATAGGCAATTTTTTGCACGAGCCCAATTGGGATGCAGTGCTTTATTTAAAGCAAGAGATTTGGCCACAAATAAGGAAGCAATTGCCCGAAGTTGAATTGCATATGTATGGTTCTTATCCTTCTCAAAAAGTATTTAAATTACATAATGAAAAGGAAGGTTTTATAATAAAAGGTAGGGTAGAAGATGCCCATGAAGTGATTAAAAATGCCCGTTTGCTATTAGCTCCCATTCGATTTGGAGCAGGTTTAAAGGGCAAATTGATACTAGCCATGCAATGTGGTACGCCAAGTATTACGACTGATGTTGGTGCAGAAGCCATGCACGATAATTTGCCATGGAGTGGTGCTATAGCAAACAAAGTAGAAGAATTTAGTAAAGATGCTATTAAGTTATATTCTCGAAAAAGTGAGTGGATTCAAGCACAGCAAAGAGGAATTAATATTATTAATACTTGTTATTCAAAGGAGGAACATGGGCTAAGATTGATGGCAAGAATAAAAGAATTGAAAGATAATTTAGCTCATCATCGACTACATAATTTTATTGGGTCAATGTTACTACATCAAACACTATCGAGTACAAAATATATGTCGAAATGGATTGAAGCTAAGAATACAAAATGATTAGTTTAGAAATCCGATAAATGTTAGATATATTAAAATTATTACAATCTTCTATCACTTTCTTTTATTGCTAAATCGTTGATGCTTGCGAATCTTTTTTTCATCAATCCGTTTTCGTCAAACTCCCAATTTTCGTTGCCATACGAACGATACCATTGACCTTTATCATCGTGCCATTCGTATTCAAACCTAACAGCAATTCTGTTGTCGGTAAATGCCCAAAGTTCTTTTTTTAACTTATAATCCAGTTCTTTTTGCCATTTGGCTATCAAAAATTCCTTTACAGTTTCTCTGCCATTGATAAACAAATCACGGTTTCTCCATTCGGTATCAATCGTATAGGCAAGCGAAACCTTGTCAGGATTTTTTGTATTCCAAGCATCTTGAGCCATCAGCACTTTTTGAGTGGCAGTTTCAAGTGTAAAAGGTGGAAGTGGTAATTTCTGTTCCATTATTTTTCTTCTGATAAAGCTATGATGATATCGAATTCATTTACTGTTAAAGCAGATACAGACAGTCTACCTTGTCTAACCAAACCCATATTGGCAAGCCTTTTATCTGTCTTTATTTGTTCAAGCGTAACGGATTTCTTTAGTTTTTTGAAATACTTTAAATCAACAACTACCCAGTTTGGGTCTTCTGTGGTTGGGTCTTGATACGACTCCTTTGCAACTTTAGCAATACCCACAATTTCTTTACCTTCATTGCTATGATACCAAAGCACCAAATCACCTTTTTTCATCTCCCGCAAGTTGTTTCGTGCTTGATAATTTCTCACACCATCCCAAAAAGTTGTCTTATCTTTTTCAAATTGTTCCCAACTGTATTTAAAGGGTTCTGATTTTACTAGCCAATAATTCATGTGCTAAATTTTTGCGTGAAGTAAATAATTTTTTGGCATAAAAATATTTATTAGCATAAACAAAAAATTAAATTTGCTGTAAATATGGATAATACTGAAAAATATTACGTTGTAGCATATTATTACTATACCAAGATTCAAGACGCGTCTCAATTTGCTGAGCAACATCTTAGATACTGTAAGAATTTGAAGCTAAGAGGACGAATTTATGTAGCCGAAGAGGGTATTAATGGTACGTTTAGTGGTTTGGCTGCGAATTGCGAAACTTATATGCAAGATTTAAAAAACAACCCAATGTTTTCAGGTATTAGTTTTAAAGTGGACGAAGCATCAGAACATGCATTCAATAGGATGCACTGTAGGTATAAGAATGAGATTGTAAACAGCGGACTGAAAGAGTTGGATGACATTGACCCTAATGAAATAACTGGAAAGCATTTAAGAGGAAATGAATTTATTGAGCTAAAAGATACTGAGGATGTTGTCATACTTGATGTGAGATCTAACTACGAAACACGTATTGGTAAATTTAAAAATGCGGTAACCTTAGATATTGAAACTTTTAGGGAGTTCCCATCAAAACTACCTGAATTAGAGAAGTATAAAGATAAGAAAATTATTACTTATTGCACAGGAGGAGTCAAATGCGAAAAAGCCAGTGGGTTTTTATTGAAAAATGGTTTTAAAGATGTGTATCAATTGCATGATGGAATAATTGGATATGCAAAAGATACGGGAGGTAAAGATTTTGAAGGGGTATTGTATGTTTATGATGGTAGAGTTACAGTTCCTATTAATCATGTAAATCCAGCAACTATAGCTCAATGCAAGGTGTGTGGTGAAGGAACAAACCGAAGCCTCAACTGTGCAAATGTGGATTGCAATGAGCAATTCAATATGTGTGAAAAGTGTTCTAATGAATTAGATGGGGCTTGCAACGAAGCTTGCAAAACAGCATCAGGAAAAAGAGAATACAATGGCACTGGTTACTATACCAGACCTGCTGTAGAGTAATTAAGCTCTTTCGGCAAAAATGGTAAGTTTTTGACCTCTTTTGATTTTAGATCCTCTCATATGATTCCATTTTTTTACTTCGCTTATGCTAACATTAAACTTATCAGCAATGGTTGCAAGTAGTTCGCCTCTTCGTACTTTGTAGATAATTTTCTTAGTGTAAGATTTGTTAGATGCATTTCTTGATTTAGAAATTTGAATATCATTATTCAAGGCTAACAACTCAGTATCTCCTGCTCTTGATTTTATATTGCTATCATTAAGGGCAGCAAACTTTACCGCCTTATTGTATGGCAGTGTTAATACAATCTTGTCGTTGCTAAATGGAATATAGCCTTTGCGCAATGATGGGTTATAATTCTTTATCTCATCAATAGGCATATCAAGTGCTAACGACAATTGTTCAACAGAATAGCGATTATCAACCATTACTGTATCTAAATGGTAATACATGGGAATATTTGCCGAATACAAATTATGTTCTGGAGCATAATTCATAACATATGTAGCAGCTACAAATGCAGGAACATAACCCCTTGTTTCTTTAGGGAGATAAGGCATTATTTCCCAAAAATTTCTTTTGCCACCAGATTTTCTTATAGCTTTTGATACATTGCCTGGACCACAATTGTAACTTGCAATTACCAATAGCCAATCCCCATAAATTCTGTATGAATTTTTGAAATACTTAACAGCAGCTTCGGTAGATTTTATTAAATCTCTTCTTTCGTCTAATGAGTGGTTAGTTTTTAGACCATACATTTTGCCTGTGGGTGCCATAAATTGCCACATACCAGTTGCTCCAACAGGAGAAACAGCATTTTGATTTAAAGCCGATTCAATTACTGCAAGGTATTTAAGCTCTAATGGAATATTTTCTCTATTGAAAATGTCTTCAACAATTGGAAAATAGTAGGCAGAATAAGATAGTATTTTTGAAACCAAAGCTCTTTTTCTTATGGCATATAAGTCGATATACCCTTTAACATATTGATTATAGTCAAGTGGGATTTCGGTTTCGAGTAAAGATAGACGGTATTTATAAACTGAATCGGCATAAACGGGTACATCATTCTCTTCGAAGCCATATATATTTAAATCCCCAGCAGGTATTTGTGGGTATAATTTGTTTCTTAATTTTATGGTATTACTATCGATACTTGCTATTGCCAAATCATTGTT
>CAIVPY010000474.1 GCA_903907885.1 uncultured Bacteroidota bacterium | reverse complement strand
TTCTGCTTGTGAAATATTTTTCAAATGTGTTGCTGCTGATTTGCCACTTTTCGGATTGAGCCTTAAATCTAAAGGGCCTTCTACTTTTAATGAAAAACCTCTTTCAGGGTTGTCTATTTGCATGGAAGAAACCCCTAAATCGGCTAATACAAAATTCAATAAACCTGATTCCTCAACTATTAAATCAATGTTTGAAAAATTCATTTTTTTAATAATCAACACATCATCATCATATCCTAAATCAGCTAATCTTTTTTGAGTTTTAGGTAGTTCAAAGGGGTCAACATCGGTAGCATATAGTTTTCCACCTGGCAACAATCGTTTAAGTATTTCTAGGCTATGCCCTCCATAACCTAAGGTAGCATCTAAGCCAATTTGATTAGGCATTATTTGCAGAAATTCCATTATTTCGTTTACACAAATAGAACGGTGCATGCCCGCAGGGGTATAACCTTTTTGCAATACCTTTTCAATATCTTCTGCATATTTTTCAGGTTGAAGTTCTTTGTATTTTTCTTTAAAAGCCTTTGGGTGAGTTCCTTTATACCTTGCCCTACGTGGTGGTTTCGATTCGTGATTATCCATACTGTAAATCAACTTGTTTGTCTGTTGTCAAATATAAATTATTTAATATTCTAAACCTGCAATACAACTTATATGTTAAATCGATTCATTAACTAAATATAGTAAAAAACTTGTAAGTAAAAGAGCTTTGTTTTGTTAAAGTTATCATAAAATATTTCAAATCTTTTTTATTGACTTTCTATCACAAATAGATTTAATATCTTGCAGTCATATTAAACCCTATGATTAAACTTCGACTTGTAATTCTCCTAATAATTTTAAGCCATTTTGCCTTTTCACAAAATTTTGAATGGGCAAAAAGCTATGGTGGAAATTATTATGAATCTGGAAATTCTATTGTTACAGACTCTAGTGGAAACATTTATTCTATAGGGGTATTCACAAGCATAGTAGATTTTAATCCTCATGTTGATTCAACATATTTTATTACATCAACTGAAAATACAACGGACATTTTTATCAATAAATTTAATTCATCAGGAAAATTTCAATGGGCAAAAAAAATTGGAGGACATGGGTATGATGAAGGTACCGCCATTACCATTGATGCAGAACAGAACCTTTATATCACGGGTCTGTTTGAAGATTCGGCTGACTTTGATCCAAGTATTAGCGAGCATATTTTGGTAAGTTCTGAAGCTAGCAGAGATGCATTTGTAGCTAAATATAATTCACAAGGCGACTACATTTGGGCTAGAAGTATGGGTGGAAATAGCTTTGATATTGGTATGTCGATTTGTGTAGATAAAACAGGAAGCATATTTGTTTCTGGGTATTTTGTTGACACTGCAGATTTCAATCCAAGTGGGTCACATTTCTATCTAAATTCTCAAGGAGGTTTTGATGCTTTTGTATTAAAACTAAATTCTACTGGAAGTTTGCAGTGGGCTAAAGGCTTAGGTGGATCAAATTATGATATTGGTTACTCGGTATCATTGGATGATAAAGGCAATGTGTATGCTACTGGTCAATTTCAAGACACATTGATTTATAATGTAACTGCTCCAAACAAGTTGATTTCTCAAGGTGCTGAAGATATTTTCATCATTAAACTAAATACTTCAGGAAATGTAGAGTGGG
>CAIVPY010000473.1 GCA_903907885.1 uncultured Bacteroidota bacterium | reverse complement strand
GTAAACACGCAACCCTTTCTTTTAATATACACCCTTGTGAACCATCCCTACTTGGGTTTGATTATTGAGCCTCATGTGGTTCAGGTGAATTCATTAGGCAAGTTTAGCCTTACTCACCAGCGTATTTTCAGTCGAACAGCTTCTTATTTCAAAAAAGGTTTAAGTCCTCTCGATTTTCATTTACTAGAAATTCTAGACAAAGTAGATGATGATTTTTTGTTCCGCAAATTTCACCCAGAAAATAAAAAGAAAATCCGTACAGCAGAGTTTTTTTCGAAACAATGCTCTGAAGAAATGTTCAACGACAAAATTCGCCCTTTCATAGAAGAACGAATTGGGATAGTAATAGAAAAATTAAAAGGTAAAACGATTTATAAAACAGGGAACGACAATAATCCAACATCGGTTGAGTTGCAAGTTAGTTCTGAGAAAGCTTCTGTTCTTTTTCACTTCAGAAAAGATGCTGAAGGTACTCGCTATTTCCCTACTATCAAATATAAAGGGCAACGCATAGAGTTTATGTTTAAAGGAGCCCAGATAATTACCCAAAACCCTGCCTGGATGGTATTGGGAAATCAAATATTTGATTTTGAAAAAAATGTAGATGGGAAAAAACTGATTCCATTTCTTAACAAGCGTTTTATACAAATTACTAAATCGGCTGAGGAAAACTATTTCCAAAAATTTGTTGTTAAGTTGGTTGAGAATTACGATGTGTATGCAGAGGGTTTTGAGATAAAAACACATGAGGCCGATATGAAACCCATGCTAAGCATGCAAAACCTTTTTGATAATAATGACATAGCATTAAAACTACAATTTGAATATGCAGATGCTGTGTTTGATTATGCAAGTCAGCAAAAGATTCAGGTAACCCTTAGCAAAAAAGACGATAGCTATATTTTTTATAGAACCAAACGTAGCCGTAAGAATGAAGATGAGGTGAAGGAATTATTAGAAGGAATGGGAATCCTTCAGTTTAATCAATGCTATTTTAAACTTAAAAACAGTAAATTATTACCCGCAGTTGGCGCATTGCTAAGCGAAGAAGCTACTAATAAATATAATTTCTTAGAATGGTTGAATGAAAACCACGAAGTATTGAAGCAACACAAAATCAGAATCATTCAAAATGAAGACAGTTCTAGTAAGTATTTTATTGGCAACCGTGAAATAAAAATTGAGGTAAAAGAGCAGAAAGATTGGTTTGACGTTCAGGCTGTAGTGAAGTTTGGAGAATTCAGTTTTCCTTTTCTTTCATTGAGAGAGTATATTCTCAAAGGGAAACGCGAGTTTATTTTACCCAACGGAATGATAGCAATAATACCCAACGAATGGTTTGGTAATTTAAGTGGAATACTCGAATTCTCTAAAAGTAATGAGGATATTCTATTGGATAAACACCACATTGGTTTGCTTGATGAAATAGCCAATCAAGGGGGGAAATATTTACAACTTAGCGATAAGTTGGAGCAAATAAAAAACTATGGACAAATAAAAGAAATGGCTTTGCCTGATAAATTTAAAGGCGAGTTGAGGCCTTATCAAAAGGCGGGTTTCGATTGGTTTTATTTTTTAAAAGAAAATCAATTTGGTGGTTGCCTTGCAGATGATATGGGCTTGGGTAAAACAATACAAACATTGGCATTGCTGCAAAAAGAAAAGGAGTTGTATATAAAACAAATAGGTGAATCCAAGTCCAATTTGGAATCAGAAATTGTTTTAGAAGAAAAGCTAATTAAACCTCAAAATGATATGCCAACAGTTCAATTTGATTTGTTTGCTTCTAGCAGTATTAAACCCTTCGACTCCTCTAAGGGTGACTTCTCGGTATTGAATAACAAAATAACAAATCATACAATAACTAATAACTTAGTAACCAATAACGATATAACCAATAACACCACCTTCATAAGAACCTCACTGATTATAGTGCCTAATTCATTGGTGTATAACTGGTACACTGAGGCCATGAAATTTACGCCAAATTTGAAAGTGTTGATACATACGGGTATTGGCAGAAGCAAGTCAGCTCAAGTGTTTGCTCGCTATGATTTGATAATTTCTACTTATGGAACTGCCCGTGTGGATGTGGATATTTTCAAGACTTTCAAGTTCAATTATATTATTTTAGACGAAAGTCAGGCAATTAAAAATCCAAAGTCATTATCATCAAGAGCTGTTAGACTGCTAAAATCTTCAAATAGGTTAGTATTAACTGGAACACCAATTGAAAATTCAGTGCAAGAACTTTGGAGTCAATTATCATTTATCAATCCTGGTATGTTCGGCAATTTGACATCTTTTACCGAAAGATTTGTTTTACCTATTGAAAAAGGTAAAGACTTGCAAAAGTTAAATCAATTGAAAGCCATTATCAAACCCTTTGTATTGCGAAGAACCAAAGACCAAGTAGCGCAAGACTTACCTGAAAAAACTGAACAGGTAATTTATTGCCCAATGAGTGAGGAGCAACAAGAATCGTATGAAACGGTGAAAAGTTATTACCGCAATGAGATTATTAAATCAATACGAGAGTTGGGCTTGCCTCGAAGTCAGTTTACATTATTGCAAGGTCTAACCAAACTAAGGCAAATTGCTAATCACCCAAAACTTAGCAACGAAACCTATGAACATGGAAGTGGCAAGTTTAACGAGATTATGTACCGTGCCGAAACAGCCCAGGCGGAGGGGCATAAAGTGCTTATGTTTTCGCAATTTGTAAAACAACTGCATATTTTCAGTAAGTACTTTGATGAAAAAGATATCAAATATGCCTATTTAGATGGCAGTTTATCTAGCGAAGAAAGGCAAAAAGTAGTTGATAATTTCCAACAAAATGAAGGCATTTCCTTCTTTTTGATTTCATTAAAAGCAGGTGGAGTGGGCCTAAATCTAACCTCTGCCGATTATGTGTTCATGATTGACCCTTGGTGGAACCCCGCAGTGGAAAGGCAGGCAGTGGATAGAGCTCATAGAATTGGACAACAGAAGTCTGTTTTCATTTATAAATTTATCACAAAAGATACTGTCGAAGAAAAAATACTAGCCCTACAAGAAAAAAAGAAAAACCTTGCCGACAGCCTTATCACCACCGAAGAATCTTTTATCAAAAACATTGATGTTGATGAAATTATGGATATCCTCAATTAAATTATTGATGATAGTACAGCGATTCATTATTCCATCTAACTTTTAATCTTCAACTTGGCAAATTTCAACACTATCATTTTTTTGCCTTCAGTCTCAAATTCTATATGCGCTTTTTTATTATCTCCTGCACCTTCAACCATTGTTACCTTCCCAATTCCAAAGCGTTGATGTTCAATTATTTGTTCGGCTTGTAAATTACTAGTATCATCACCAATAAAATTAGGATCAATAGGCTTAGTTGAAGGTTTGCTAATAGGTGCTGCCATTTGCTTTACTAATAAAGGTGCTCCTTGGCGAATACCTGTAATGGTTTTTCCAGGAGCTGATGTATTCGTAGTTGTAGCTTGCTTGGAGGTGAAGATGCTATCCATTTGTAAATATTGTGGGTCAATTTCGCTCAAAAATCTACTTGGTTCACTGCTACTTATCGTACCAAATTTAAATCGACTGCTGGCAAATGAAAGGGTTAGTTTTTTCATGGCACGTGTGATGGCTACATAAAATAATCTTCTTTCCTCCTCCAAATCCTGCCTGCTATTTAATGATAATTGAGAAGGGAATAGATTTTCTTCCAAACCAACAACATACACATACGTAAACTCCAATCCTTTTGAAGCGTGAATAGTCATTAAAGTTACTTTGTCATTGTCGGCTTCATCGTTTTTATCTGCATCAGTTAGCAGGGCTATGTCCTGCATAAATTCAGTAAGTAATCCATACTTCTGAACCCCATCATCATCCACACTATCGTCTTCGCTAAATTCTTTTAAACCATTCAACAACTCTTCTATATTTTCATAGCGAGCAATCCCCTCTACTGTCTTATCTTCATATAATGCTTTTAGAATTCCTGTTGACTTAGCGATGTGCATAGCCACATCATAGGCAGGCTTGTTAAGCATAGTATTAAAGCTTTTTATCATCATCACAAAATCTTCCAATGCCCCTGATGATTTAATGCCATAATATTGTGCGCTAACAATTATTTCCCAAAGTGATTTCTGATGTTCGTTGGCAATTACAGTTAATCGCTCCATTGTAGTTTTACCAATACCTCTTACAGGGTAATTGATAACACGTTTTAGAGCTTCCTCATCATTATAGTTAATGGTAAGTCTGAAATATCCCAATAAATCCTTTATCTCTTTTCGGTGATAAAAACTCATTCCACCATAAATACGATAAGGAATATTTAGCTTTCGCAATGCCTCTTCTAATGAACGACTTTGTGCATTTGTTCGGTATAACAAGGCAAAGTCTTTATTCATGGCACGACTATTCATCTTCTCTTGAAAAATAGATTGCGCCACCATGCGACCTTCTTCATTATCTGTTAAAGCCCTAAGAACCCTTATTTTTTCACCACTTTCGTTATCAGTCCATACCTCTTTTTTCAACTGTTCTTTGTTGTGCAAAATGATGCTACTTGCTGCTTTTACTATGGTTTTTGTGCTGCGATAATTTTGTTCAAGTTTATATGTTTTAACATCAGGAAAATCCTTTTGGAAGCCTAAAATATTTTTGATATTAGCACCTCTAAAAGCATAAATACTTTGGGCATCATCACCCACTACAGCAATGTTTTGATGCACAGCAGCCAGTTTCTTAATAATAGAATATTGGGCGTAATTGGTATCCTGAAACTCATCCACCATAATATATTTAAACTGGTGTTGGTATTTGTGTAAAACATCTAAATGATTTCTAAACAATTCAAAGGTTTTAATTAACAAATCATCAAAATCCATAGCGCCTGAGCGGAAACAACGCTCTTGGTATGTTTTATAAATCAAACTAAATTTAGGTCGTCCAGTTGAAGCATCATACTCATTGTTTTCGGGATTATGAAAATATTCGTTGGCATCTACAAGAGCATTTTTAGCTGAAGAAATTCGATTTAATAATACGTTGGGTTTATATAGTTTATCATCCAATTTCATCTCATTCACAATACTTTTCAAAAGGCTTTTGGCATCATCTGTATCGTAAATAGTAAAGTTGCGAGGGTAACCAATTTTCTCGTGTTCAACCCTAAGGATTCGAGCGAAAATACTATGGAAAGTACCCATAAATAAATTTCGAGATTCATGACCTACTACAGCATGAATACGTTCACGCATTTCACGAGCGGCTTTATTAGTAAATGTTAATGATAATATTCTGAAAGCGTCATTGCCTTGTTCTAAAATATGAGCAACACGGTAGGTAAGTACTCGGGTTTTCCCACTACCAGCTCCAGCAACAATCATCACTGGCCCTTCAATATTTATTACAGCTTCGCGTTGGCTAGGGTTAAGAATTGATAAATAATCCACTTGCCAAAATTAACTAATATGCATTTGGGTTTGGATAATAAATATCAACAATGGTTAAGGATGTTTAATAGAAGAATTGTTTTCAACATCAGCAAAATGTTCAGGTTGAAAGGGTTCTAATAACCATGTAAATGTATAAAATGCCATTAAAGGAATAAATAAAATTGTATATATTAATACAAATAAAATTTTTCCTCTAAGGCTTAGTTCTTGGAGTGAGACCATAACTTTATTGTTTTTCATGCAAATTACTCTAACTTTAGGTAGAATCTTAATTCAAATATATGATTTTTAAACAATTGCAAATACATAGTTCAACATTGTGTACAATAATTTCAGAAAAAAATTCTACATATAAAATCTTACTGCTGATAGAATGAATAAAACTATTTAAATAAATATTTTATCCACCCTAAACTAATATCCTTTTCTTTTGATAAACCAATTACTTTGTTCGGAAGAGTTTTTAACAGCATTTTGTTTGTTTTCGTTCTGATAAAAAAGCTGACCCGAAGCGAAAGCAGCAGCTTCAGTATGTCCTTCTGCAGATTTTTCTAACAAATCGGGTGTGAAATATTTTTCTATGAATTTAGTATCAAACTGGGCTGTAATGAAAGCCTCATGTTGCATCACAAATTTACCAAACGGCAAAGTGGTTTCAATTCCAGTCAATTGGTAATCATCTATGGCCCTTATCATTCTTAGCATGGCTTCTTCCCTATCTTTACCAAAAGTAATAAGTTTAGCAATCATTGGGTCGTATTGGATAGGAATATCCATGCCCGCTTCAAAACTATCATCCACACGCACGCCATAACCTTGAGGGATTTTATAAGACTGAAGTCTTCCGATATCTGGTAAGAAATTATTAGCAGGATCTTCTGCACAAACCCTTAATTCAATTGCATGCCCTTGGATTTTCAAATCTTCTTGAGTATAGCCTAAAGCTTCTCCTCTGGCTATTCTAATTTGTTCTTTAACCAAATCAATTCCAACGATTTGCTCGGTTACTGGATGCTCGACTTGCAAACGGGTATTCATTTCTAGAAAATAAAAATTCAGTTTTTCATCTACTAAAAATTCAACCGTACCAGCACCAATATAGTTGCAGGCTTTAGCCACATTCACCGCAGCCTCCCCCATTTTTGCTCTAACCTCATCTGTTAAACAAGCCGATGGAGCTTCCTCTACCAACTTTTGGTGTCTCCGTTGTATACTGCATTCTCTTTCAAACAAATGAACAATGTTTCCATGTGTATCTCCTAATATTTGAAATTCGATATGACGTGGAGATCCCACATATTTCTCTATAAAAACGGCATCATCTCCAAAAGCAGATTTAGCTTCTGATTGTGCCATTTTAATTTGCTCTTCAAACTCACTTTCTTTTTCAACCACACGCATTCCTTTTCCTCCCCCGCCAGCACTTGCTTTTATTAATACAGGATAACCAATTTGCCCAGCAATCACCTTGGCTTCAGCTATTTCCTTAACTGCTTCCTTTGTTCCAGGAACCATAGGCACATTGAATTTAGCTACCGCATTTTTTGCTGAGATTTTCCCTCCCATCAAATCCATACTTTCTGCGCTTGGACCAATAAAAGTTATTCCAGCTTCCTTTACCCTACGAGCAAAATGTGCATTTTCACTTAAAAAACCATAGCCAGGATGAATGGCATCTGCTCCTAACCTCAAAGCAGTTTCGATAATTTTATCACCTAATAAATAACTTTGATTGCTAGGCGGTGGACCTATACATACAGCCTCATCCGCATACCTTACATGCAGTGCCTTCCTATCAGCTTCGCTATAAACTGCCACAGTTTTAATCCCCATTTCTTTGGCTGTGCGCATCACCCTTAGGGCAATTTCTCCTCTATTAGCTATTAGTATTTTCTTCATGATTGATGCGAATATAAATTTATTGACCAATTTGAAAGATTGAATAATATCAACAATGTTAAACTACATAAAACTAGTGTTTTATATTTTTTCACCTTCAATATTGGCTATTGTACAGCTGCTATTTTCATTTTATTGAAACCCATTTAATCAAAACAGCTTTAATCATTTCACTGTCTATTCTTATGTCATTTAATATTTCAAATCCATGCTTTAGATAAAATGATATTGGCGATAAATATTGATCACCATTATTTTTCAAATCATCATTATGATCTATTACCCAACCATAAAATTCTATATTACCTTCCTTCAATTTTTTAATTAACATACTGCCTAATCCTTTCCCTTTATGATTTGAACTTACAATTATGGAGAATCGAACTTGTTTTTCTTTTTCAAAATCAACAGCCCAAGCTATAATATCCTGTTGCTTATCTTCAATAAAATAATGATTGTATCTGTCAATTCCATCTAAAAGAATTGGAAATCTATCCTTAAGTTTTATAGGGTATTCATCATTCCACAGCTGATTAATTTGCGCTAATTGATGCTTGGTTAATTGTGTAGTTTTTATTATTTTCATATCATAAAAATCTCCTTAATTTTGTATGAGTCTTGAATTCTTCTGAAAAAACAAATTAAGCATCATCAAATGTCATTTCATTAAAAATCAACACATTAATGGTTTATACTTTCTCTTCAGAATGCCCTGTAATTAAAAAGTAGAAATTGTTTTGAAACCCTTTGGAATGATTGTAAAAAGTTGAGATATATTCTATTTAAATATTGTGTTGATTAAATTAGCTGCCACCACTTCCATTGGTTTGTCTCTATCTAATAGCGGGTTGATTTCAGTAAATTCTAAGCCTACCAATTTTTCGTTTTTCAATAAACTAGAAAGCAAAAACTCTGCATCAGCTATTGATAAACCATTAGGTACAGGTGTTCCTGTGCCAATCGAAATCTCAGGATCAAGGCTATCTACATCAAATGAAACATATATCAAATCACACGAAGCAAGGTGTTCGGTGGTTTGTTTTAAAACTTCTGGTATACCAATTTCTTTTCTTATTTTAGGGGTAAAATACTTTATACCCATTTTTTTTATGATAGCTTCTTCCTCATCTTCAAAATCCCTCAAATCAATAAATACCAAATCTTGTGGTAATATTTTAGGAGTAATTTTCTTATCCCCTAAAGTTAACAGCTGTTGCCATAACTTAATTTCTTTTTCGTCAACAACATTATCGTCATCGTTTGTTCCATGACTTACACCTAAAGTTACGGCCAAAGGCATCCCATGCATATTTCCAGATGGCGTTGTAAAGGGACTATGTATATCAGCATGAGCATCTATCCAAACAACACCTAACTTTTTGTCGGGATAATAATTTTTTATGCCTGAAATAATTGCCGATCCATTGCTATGATCACCACTGATAATAAAAGGGAAATTGCCTTTTTCTAATACATTTTCAATTTCAAAAATGGCTCTTTGATGAATGTCAATTATAGAATCAATATTTTTTGAAAAAGGTGGTAGATTTTCTGATTCTAAATTTTTCGACTCAACTCTTATTTTTGTTGATTTTTTAAATTTAGAATTATTTAATACCTCTAGCTG
>CAIVPY010000472.1 GCA_903907885.1 uncultured Bacteroidota bacterium | reverse complement strand
TGCGGATGAGGATTTTGGTAAGGAAAGTATAATGCGGAATCATGACGCAATTTAGAGATTAACTGTAAATTTACTTGCTGACTCATCACCGTTGCATAATTATTGCCAAAATGACCATCCAGCAATAAGGAATGAGGATTAAATAGAATAGGGAAGTTGCAAAATAAACAAGATGAAAATATAGTAAGATTGTCAAAAGTCAAACCAAAAACGATGAAAGCAATACAACCTTATGTTCAAGAAATAGAACAAGAAATGCTTATTTACTACAATAGCTTATCAGAAAAAGACGGCAGACGTTATGCCGCCATTGAAGCAAAAAAGTTAGGTTATGGAGGCATAAGCTATGTACAAAGGGTCTTAGGCTGTCGTCCAGAGACAATCAAAAGGGGTATCGAGGAGATCAAATCACCAGAAATAATCAAGGAAAATCAAATTAGAAAAAAAGGTGCAGGAAGAAAAAAATGTCTTGAGACAATTGAAGGAATAGATCAAGCATTTTTAAGTGTCATAGATCAGCACATAGCAGGTTCACCAATGGATGAATCAATCAGATGGACTAATTTAAGCCGTCAAGAAATAGCTAATTTATTAGCTCAACAACAACAAATTAAAGTGAGTGTCACCGTGATCGATCAGCTTTTAGAAAAACATCATTTTCGTCGCCGTAAAGCAGTCAAAAGTAAGGCGACAGGGAGTAATTCTCATCGCAATGAACAGTTTGAAAAGATTAATGGTTTAGTGGAATCCTATCAAAAACAAGAAAATCCAGTGATCAGTATGGACACAAAAAAAAAGAAAAATTAGGGAAATTGTATCGAGAAGGAAAAACACTCAATCAAAAGCCCCTATCTGTGTATGATCATGATTGGGCCTCTTTAGCCGAAGGTCAAGTAATTCCTCATGGTTTATACGATATAACTCACAATTTAGGCTATATCAATATAGGTATATCTCATGATACAAGCGAGTTTGCCTGTGATTCTCTTCGTCATTGGTGGCTTAATTATGGTTTGATAATTTATCCATTTGCTACTTCAATTCTACTCTTATGTGATGGTGGTGGGAGTAATAGTTCTCGTTCTTACTTATTTAAAGAAGCTTTATTAAAATTGGCACAAGAATTAGGAATTGAGATTAGAGTTGCTCATTATCCACCTTATACTTCCAAATACAATCCCATTGAACATCGCTTGTTTCCTCACATTACCCGTGCTTGTACTGGAGTCATTTTTGATACTCATGAAACAGTGCAAAAATTAATGGCAAAAGCGAAAACTTCTTCCGGCTTAAGAGTTTTTTCCTCTGTAATTGATAAAGTATATCAAACGGGGAAAAAAGTTGCTCAAGACTTTAGAGAAAAGATGAATATTATTTTTGATGACTATCTTCCTAAATGGAATTATGTCGCTAAACCAAAATCAATCTAACTTTACTAAATAATTAAATCCTCATTCCTAAAAGATGGTAGATTCCAATGTAATCTTTGTTTGGCAAAGCGATACCAATGCTCTATGCCAAAACGTCTGGCATATTGCTCCCACACTTCTTCT
>CAIVPY010000471.1 GCA_903907885.1 uncultured Bacteroidota bacterium | reverse complement strand
ATATCTTTTTTATATTTTACTATTAAGTATTTACACTACAAATGCTCATAATACAAATACGTTTTATGAACCTTGGAGAATAATATCTTTTGGGCAAAACGAGGGGATTCCCGAAGGAAAAACGTATGGAATGTTTATTCAAAAAAATGGCACAACTTGGCTTGGTACACAAAATGGTTTGGCGAAATTTGATGGCTACAAATGGTACAACATAAATTTCATTAATACCCCTCATCATCACAATGACAATTTAACTATTAGAGAAAAAAATAATGACCAACTTATTTGTTTACATTTTGATACTTTATATGAAGTTAAAAACAACAAATACAGAAAAATAATTTATACAATTAACAATAAAGTTCAGCAAATTATAGACTATGCTTTATTATCAGATGGAACAGAATATTTTTTAACACACGAAGGCAGCTCTTTCAATAATATTAAATTAATTCAAAAAAAAGGTAAACAATTTAAAATATTAAAAGAGCTATCTCACGTCATGAATCCTAATTGTGTTCAGTTGTTTCAAAACAGAGATAACAGCATGGTTATTAACGATGGTCAACAACTTTATAAGATTTCACCTTATGGTCAAATAAAACCTATCACAACTAAATTTAGCTTTATTATTAAATTAATAAATACTCAGACAGATGAAAAAGGAAATCTTTATTTTTACATAAATAGTGATTACTCAATTAATGGCATTTATACATACAGCAATGTCGGGAAACTAACAAAAGAAAACCCTTTTTCGAGTACTTTATGTAAGAGTTTTGATGTTGACAAAAACGGAAATATCATAGCCCTATCAGATGTCGGAAAAACATTTATTAAAACAAATGGGGAGTGGGCTGAGTCAGGTTTATTTGAGAATCATTATAACAAAAATTTTATACAATTTTGCCAAGGTGGCAATATATGGGTAGGTTGTAAGAGTAAGTTAATATGCTACAATACTAATGAAACAAAATGCAAAAGCATAAAGGTTGGAAACAGCTATGAAACCAATACTGTTTATGATATTTTTACCGACAATCAACAAAACATTTGGTTAGCTAAATATAGGGGAATCACTGTTATCAACAAAAATGGCATTCAGAAAGAAATTACAGAAATTGCAGGAAATAGCATAAAAAATATAACCACAATAAATCAAGACAGAGATGGAAATATTTGGATTGGTAGTGGTGCAATTGAAAATAGCACTTATAAATTTGATGGCAAAAAGTTTGAAAGAATAGGAGCAAAAGAAGGGCTATCAAATAAGAGTGTACATAAAATCTGGAAAGACTTAGAGGGAAATTTATGGTTTTCGGTTTTCGATAATAACATGATAGCTGGATACCCCTCTAATGGGCTTTATAAATTAGAGAACGGGAAATTTATTAAACCGATTGCAATAAACACTGTAGTAAAAAACACAAGAGTTTATTCAATGCTTTTTGATACTGATGGTAGTATCTATATTGGAGGACATGACGGCATAATCAAAACTAAAGATAGTAAAATTACTAAATGGACAAAAATTAATGATGATGAAATAGGCAAGGTAAGCGATATAGTTAAAGACAAATTTGGACAAATTTGGTTTTCTTCAACCAACACAGGCATTTGTAATATAACAAATGATTTGCCCGTTTCTATTAGCAAAAAAAACAATGTTGATTTTCCTCTTAATTATTGCGATTTGGAGTTTGACAGCACCAACACTTTATGGTATAGTGGCATCGAATATTTAACGGCATATCAAAATGGGCAATATTATAAAATAAGCACAACCGAAGGGTTGGCAGGACAAGCCTCGTGGCCTATTAAAAGTTATAATAATAAAATATATGTTGGAACTTATGGAGGAGGTTTAAGCATATTTGATTTTAGTAGAATAAATAAAGCTGAACCCATTATAGAAGTTATAGATAAACAATGTATTGACAAGAATATATTTATTCATTGGATAGCATTGTCAAAAAATATACTTTTCAATAATAATAAGATATCGTGCGTTTGGGATCGGTAATTGTTGCTCAGTCGTTGTCGGACTTTGATCGCACAATGCACAAAATCAATAGAATCTTCTTGCT
>CAIVPY010000470.1 GCA_903907885.1 uncultured Bacteroidota bacterium | reverse complement strand
TTCAAATACCATATCAACCCATCTGCCGTTAAATATATTTATTTTTGCTGCCATAATTATTTTGTTGCTGGATTAGTGGCATTTGCCATGGTTATCAATTCGTTTTCTTTGTCTGTAATATCTACTATCGCATAGCGACCAATATTGCATATTAGCATTTCGTCCAAAATGTCAACCAAATTTTTGTAGGTAGCATTTTTATCTGCTTTGATTACCACAATCAACCCATCTTTATATGATTTAATGGCTGCAATATGATGCTTCATTTCATCTTCCTTCATTTTATTCTTTTGGAACATGTCTTTATAAATAGGAATTGAATCAACTCCTACAGGATTGCGTTTTCGGTTTTCTTGCAACAGCATAGGACGAACGCCATTTGTGTTGTCATAATCTGTAATAAGTGGTGTTTCAGGATTACCTGAAACTGCATTTACAAAATAATAAACAATTTTATTGTTACCAGTCAGCAAAAGGGTTACCGCTTGCGAAGCTTTCACCTTTGTTTGATCAATTTCATTTGGCTCTTTCACCGGCATGTTGATCTCCATCGTTTTTGGCTTGTTCATGCTGGTAGTCAACATAAAAAAGGTAATTAACAAGAAGCCCAAATCAACCATGGGAGTAAAATCAACTCTGGTAGATTGTTTTTTCCAAGCTTTACCTGCGGTTTTTTTACCGTGTTCATTACCACCTTGTATTTCTGCCATGTTTTTCTATATTAATTTAATCTATCAAACTTCATCTTTAATATCCCGAGCTTGAAGAAGGATATTGATAATTAATCTTATCAGTTATTGCAAAGGAGGAGCTGTTTCGGCACTAGTGATAAAGTTAAAACGATTCACTTTTTTTTCTTGCAATGTTTTGATTACCTGAGCTACAGTAGGGTAAGTAGAATTACCATCCCCTTTTATAGCAACACGTACATTGTTGTTTGTAAGACGTGCTTGCCAAACCCAATCAGCTAATTCATTGTTTAAAGAGTCAGATGGAATACCTACTTGCTTAATTTGCGAGCGCTCATCTGGTTTTAATGATAAAAACCCTGATAATTCTTTAAAAGGCATACCGAAACTTGATAATCTTGAAAAAGCTTCGATTTGTTGTGGAGTGAAAGTGGTTGTGTATTTCTCTCCCATTTTTTGAATTAACTTCTCTCTGTATTGTTTACCCTCCATATCAAAAAACACCCTACCATCTTGTGCAATGGTAATGTTCCTGATATCAACGTCAGGCAAAGGAATTTGCGAAATGGATGATGGCGTTACGACCTGCACAGGCTCATCTGGCTTAAATTGAGTAGCCAACATGAAGAAAGTAAGCAATAAGAATGCTACATCCGTCATGGCCGTCATATCTACCGTTGTGCTTTTACGTGGAACTTTAACTTTTGCCATTTATTTTAAATTTTAAATTTTTTTGATGTGATAATTTTTGATTACTAATTTTGAATAGAATTCATTTTCAAATTCACAAATTAGCTAATTTTCAAATTACAAACTATCTTTTTGTTTGAGATGCACGCAACGGATAAATGTGGCAAGATAATTATTTACTGCCTGAGAACTGTGTCTCATTATACCGCAAATCTCAGTCATTGTTTTTCCTTCCAACGCCA
>CAIVPY010000469.1 GCA_903907885.1 uncultured Bacteroidota bacterium | reverse complement strand
TTTTTATATTCTTAAAAGAGAGGCTGTCTGTAAACTAGATAGCCTCTTTTTTTTATTTAACAACATATTAATTTATCAAACAAAATCATACACTACATTCGTTGCATAATTTACAAAACATGAAAAAAATATTATTCTTATCAGCCTTATTTGCCATGTCATTGCTTACAAATGCACAAAGAATATCACGCAAAAAAATACCCGTTTTGGTTAGAAAATCTTTTGTTGAATTGTATCCAAAAGTAACAAAGGCTAAATGGGAAAAAGAAAATGGAGGCTACGAAGCTTGTTTTAAACTTGATAGTAAAAAACATTCTGCATTGTTTGATATTAATGGCAATATGCTTGAAAGTGAAGTTGTTATTGATAAGAAAGAATTATCTGATGCTATATTAGACTATGTGAAACAAAAATACCCTACTGATAAAATTAAAGAGGTTTCAAAAATCACTAATAGCAGTGGTATTGTTACAATTGAAATAGAACTAAAAGGTAGAGACCTACTATTTGATAACGAAGGTAAATTTATTAAATAATTGAAATCGTATTTATTCATATTCTTCAGCATATTGATAGTGAGCAATGTGCACTCTCAAACTTTGCAAGACAGCACAAAAGCCAAACTTCCATTTGCCATTGCTGATGAGAAAAAACTATCAGCTGAAGATTTAGAGAATAAAAAAGAAGGTACTTATGTAACGGGTGTGCCCGATATAAGCTCCGATCCTGTTAATGGTTTCGGACTTGGGGTTGAAGGTGAAATATTTTTTAATGGAAAAAAAACGGATCCGTTTTTTGAATATACCCCCTATAGAAAAAAACTTTCTGTAACTTTGTTTTATACCACCAAACAGCAACGAGAAATCAAATTTACCTGTGATGTACCTTACATTTTCAACTCAAAATGGAGGTTAAGAATGGAGGCTGCATACGAAGTAAATCCAAACCTTTTGTATTTTGGAGTGGATGAAAAATCACTTAATGGATTAGCAATTAACGGAAAGAGCTTCAGCAAGTTTAGTGATTATAATGATGCTTTAACTGAAAAAAGACCTGGAAATGCTTCAAATGGAGAAGCCAATGTGGTAACAGATATGTTTTATAATACTTACCAAAAAGACGAAGCCATTTTTAATGCTAGCATGGAGCATTCGTACCTTGATAGCAAGCTGCGATTGTTAGGAGGATATGAATTAGCATGGATAAATATCAACACTTTCGACAATAAAAATACATCTGGCAGTGATGTACCAAATGGAATGTCTTTGCTTCAAAAAGATTTTAACAATAATTCAATTTTAGGATATGGAAGCAATATTGTTAGCTTTCTTCAAGTTGGCATTGTGTATGACACCCGAGACTTAGAACCCGATCCATCAAAAGGTATTTTTGCTGAAATGACCAACGAATTTTCAAACCAGGTTTTTGGTTCAAAGTTTAACTTTAACAAAACATTTGCCCAAGCTAAATATTATGTTCCTGTTTTACCTAAAATTTTTAAACGACTAATATTTGCTTCAAGAGCGGGAATGGGCTACACCGCTGGAGATGCTCCTTTTTTTGAATACCAAGACCAATGGAGCTCAGAGGGTAGCATTGAAGGCTTGGGTGGAGCGCACACCATTAGAGGATATAAGCAATCAAGGTTTTTGGGTAGGGTAATGAATTTTGCAAACGCTGAGCTAAGATGGAGATTTGCACAAACTACTTTACTCAATCAACATTTGGCTTTTAGTGCTGTACCTTTTGTGGATGCAGGTGGAGTTGCAAACGATTTTCAAAACATTACTTCAATAAATAATTATAGATTTTCAGAAGGACTAGGAACACGAATAGCTTGGAATGTGAGCACAATACTTAGGTTTGATTACGCCATTTCACAAGAAGATAATCAGTTTTTCTTCAATATTGGGCACACCTTTTAAAAAACAAGTAAGACTAATTTAAATACCTGCCGATTAGTTTTAAATGCCAGTAGGTCATCTTCGGATGCCTATCAGCCTCATTCAAATACCCCCAACCCTTTTTGGATCTCGGTCAGCTATTTTCAAATTTACTGTCAGCCAATTGAAATACCTGGGAAAAGAATTTAAATAGGTTTCGTCATTGCGAGCCATTGGCGAAGCAATCTGACTTTTGAGATTGCTTCACTGCGTTCGCAATGACGAATAGTTACCACTCAATTTTCTCGTACAAGTCTTCCCATTCAGGATTTATTGAATTAATCAAATTCTCTTTTTTTGCTCTTGACCCAGCTTTAATTTGTTTTTCAACCAATATTGCTTCATTAATCGTAATGTAAAATTGATAGTAAACCAGTTTTGTAAGCTTGTATTTTGCCGTAAACGAAAATGGATTGTATGTTGATTTATGCTGCCATATTCTCTTATTCAAATCTGAGGTTACACCAGTGTACAATGTAGTGTTGTTTTTATTTGTCAATATATAAACACAGCCACCTTTGTGCATACTTATTTGTTTTTTGGGTTCAAAAAAAAAACGTTTTAGCTTTTTCAATGTCTGATATTGTTCCACTGCCTTTTTGAGATTGCTTCACTGCGTTCGCAATGACGATAATAACTGTCATTGCGAGCCATTGGCGAAGCAATCTTGTTATTTATCTAGCTCCACTT
>CAIVPY010000468.1 GCA_903907885.1 uncultured Bacteroidota bacterium | reverse complement strand
TTCAGCATTGCAATTTGCCTTATCAAAAATAGGAACACCTTACGATGAAGCTTTTATTTACAACAACCAAAAATATTATTGTAGCGAATTGATTTATGACGCATATAAATTTGCTAATTATAACAAACCATTTTTTCAATTGGAACCTATGACATTTAAAGACCCCTCAACAGGTGAAACCTTTCCAGCATGGACTAAATATTATTCAGATTTAAAGACTCCTATACCTGAAAGACAATTAGGCTGCAATCCTGCAGGAATTTCTCGTAGCCATCATATTAACATTGTTAAATCATTTTATTGATACCTACTTTAATTGAACATTTGTTCAAACTAAATAACCACCACTATCAACACATTGTTGAAATAAGCATTTCAGTAGCTGAGACAAGGGGCTTATTTTCGCCCTGATATTATGGAAGTGTTAGGCACATACGGATTGATTTTGTTTATTGTATTGGGTTTATCGGCTGTTATTCAGTTGTATTACTACATTTTTGTTTTTGGCAATTTTGCATTCTTCAAATCAAGTGCACCCTCTCAAAATAAGTCGGAGGAGCCTGTCTCAATCATTATTGCTGCACGAAATGAATATGCCAACTTAGAAAAAAACTTAAAATCGATTCTAGAGCAAGATTACCCAAATTATGAAGTGATTGTGGTGAATGATTGCAGTTGGGATGATAGTCAAAAACTGCTCGAATATTACCAAGAAGTGTATTCTCATCTTAAAATCTGTCAACTGATTGAACAAGAGAAATACCCAACAGGCAAAAAGTTTGCCTTAACCATGGGCATTAAAGCGGCTAAAAACAATAAGTTACTATTTACAGATGCCGATTGTGCTCCTGCAAGCAATCAGTGGTTGCGCTTGATGCAAGAGCAATTTTCTGCGGGCAAAGAAATTGTTTTGGGATTTTCGCCATACAAAGGCTTTGGTTCACTTTTGAGTATGTTTATTCAATACGAAAGTGCCATTACTGCAATCGCTTATTTTTCGGCAGCCATTGCCAAACGCCCATTTATGGGTGTGGGAAGAAACTTGGGCTATACCAAAGATTTGTTTTTCATAAACAAAGGCTTTGCCACCCACCAACATATTTTGAGTGGTGATGATGATTTGTTTGTGAACGAAACGGCTACTAGTAACAATGTTTCTATCCAAACCAACCCCGATAGTTTTGTTTACACAGAAGCTAAAAAAACCTATACCAGTTGGTCGCGTCAAAAGACCCGCCATGTGAGTACAGGCAAATACTACAAAGCCAAAGATAAGTTTTTCTTAGGATTGTATTATGCCAGTTTAATGTTTTTTTACCCAGCTTTTGTAGGGCTTTTGGTATTGCAAATTCAATGGCCTGTGAGTTTGGGAATATTTGGTGTAAGATTCTTGGCACAAATGATCATTATGTATTTTGCCTTGAAGAAACTTAAATACGTTCACATCCTTTGGCTGTTGCCTATTCTTGATGTATTGTATCTGTTCTATATTGTTATCTTTGGAACCCGAGGTTTATTCACCCGCAAACAAAAATACTGGTAATGGATATTGACATCATTAAAAAATACTTCCCTGCACTTACTGAAAAACAGGTAGATCAGTTTACTATTTTGTATGATTTATACGCAGATTGGAATGAAAAGATAAACGTAATATCTCGCAAAGATATCGACTCACTGTATGAAAAGCATGTGTTGCACAGTTTAGCCATTGCCAAGTTTAGCGATTTTAAACCCAAAACAAAAATATTGGATTTAGGCACTGGAGGCGGGTTTCCAGGCATTCCATTGGCTATATTTTTCCCTGAATGTCACTTTACCTTAGTTGATTCGATTGCAAAAAAAATCCATGTAGCTGAAGATATTTCAGAAAACATAGGATTAACTAATACTGACTTTGTGATAGGAAGGGCTGAGATGCTAAAAGAGAAATTTGATTTTGTTGTGAGTAGAGCTGTTGCACCTATGGACAAGATATATCGATGGACACAAAGTTATATAAAACCAGAAGGTATCAATTCGAAATTTAATGGTTATTTGTTATTGAAAGGTGGAGACCTAAAAGAAGAGAAGCAAAACATAAAAGCCATAAACCGCAAGCTAAGGATTGAAGAATTGAAATTGAGCACTTATTTTGAAGAAGAATTTTTTGAGACAAAAAAACTAATTCATATTTATTAGATGGCTTTAAGCTACGAACATACCCTTGACTATTTGTATAGCCAATTGCCCATGTTTACAAGAATTGGGGCAGCAGCTATCAAAGCCGATTTAACCAATACAATTGCACTTTGCACGGCTTTAAATGAGCCTCAAAATAAATTTAAAAGCATTCATGTTGCTGGCACCAATGGCAAAGGTTCAACTAGCCATATGCTGGCTTCTGTTTTGCAAGAGGCCGGCTTCAAAGTAGGTTTATACACTTCGCCACATTTAAAAGATTTCAGAGAGCGTATTCGCATCAATGGGCAAATGATAACCGAAGAGGAAATAGTAGATTTTGTTGATGTTCATAAAAGTATTTTTGAGGAAATAAAACCTTCCTTTTTTGAATGGACTGTTGCTTTATGTTTTCAGCATTTTGCTAAACATAAAGTGGATATTGCTATCATCGAAGCAGGCTTAGGTGGTAGGTTAGATTCTACTAATATTATTTCTCCCATTCTATCTGTTATCACAAATATTGGCTGGGATCATATGGATTTGTTAGGTGATTCGCTTGAAAAAATTGCTTTTGAAAAAGCGGGAATCATCAAGCCCAAAACACCTATTGTAATAGGTGAAATACTAACAGAAACAGAACTTATATTTAAAAATAAGGCCAAGCAAGAACAATCAGAAATCGTTTTTGCTGAAAAGGAATATAGTATGGATTATTTCGTCACAACACGTAAAGGCGTTTTGTGTGATGTGAAAAAAGGAAACCAAATGTATTTTAAAAATCTTGATTGTGATTTGGGAGGAATTTACCAGCAGAAAAACATCATAACCTTGGTAGCTTGTATTGATAAATTGAAGGAGCAAGGCTATCGTATTAGTGAAAATGACATTCGCTGTGGACTTGAAAATGTAAAGAGAAATACGGGTTTGATGGGTAGGTGGCATGTTTTGCAAAACAAACCTTTTACAGTGTGTGATACAGGCCACAATGTGGACGGAATTAAATATGTAATGCGTCAGTTGACTTCAATTCCATGCAAGAAACTACGCATGGTTTTTGGGATGGTAAAAGATAAAGACATTAGAAAAGTATTAGCATTGTTGCCTAAAGATGCAGAATATTATTTTTGCAAGGCTAAACTGCCAAGGGCTTTGGATGAAAAAGATTTACAGACTCAAGCATCTGCTTACGGATTAATGGGTTCAACCTATCCAAGTGTAATTGAAGCTTATCAAGCAGCTCAAAAAGAATCGACTGATGAAGATGTAATATTTGTAGGTGGAAGCACCTTTGTAGTGGCGGAAGTAGTTTAGAAATTTAGTTTCTTCAAAAACTCTCTATTTCTTGCAAAAAAGGTTCTGCTAAGTTTTTGGGAGCTACATTGCAATAAGCTGCTGTTAATACTTCTATAAGCATATCCTTTTTAATGAGTTTTAAATTCACTAAAGTCCAACCGTAATTTCCCCATTTATTAGGTACTGGGTAAATCAACTTTTCGTCAATCATACAAAACAGAGGTTGTTCTTCTTTACTCAAAAGCACACAACATCGGTTTTCTTTTTTATTATGCGTCACAAAGATTTTGCCTTTCACCTTATAGGCAGTATGCTCTCGATGGGGTGCTTCCTTTACATCAGGAAATGAAAATGGGTATTTTACAAACTGGACATTACTTACCATATTTTAAACTTTTTTTATTTCAAAATCACTTTTGTTTAAAATAGCCATAGTACAACTTGCTTTGGCAATCAAAATCTCTATTGAATCATCATTTAATACCCACAACTCACTTTCACAAAAATGAAGTTTTGATCCTGCTTTTATAACGGTACCAATAGCTTTCAGTGTATGCCCTTTTCCTGGATTTAGGTAAGACACTTTTAATTCAACTGTTACTACACCTTGTCCCTCGCTCACCAAAGAAAAAGCTGCAAACCCAGAAACCATATCGCTAACAGAAGCTGTAACACCCCCATGAACAAAACCCATTTGTTGCAAATGGCATTGCTCCAATGCCATGCTACCCTCGACTCTGCCAGGTTTAATGGTATGTATTTTAAATCCTAAATGATTGGTAAAATGATTGCCAGCAATTTTTTCTTGTACCATATTTTCAAAATTTTTAACCTTTGGTGTATAGTTTTGCATAAGTTTTTATAGAAATAATAATTTGAAAAATTACTTTGCGAATGTAAGTTGAAAATATGCAAGCTGAAACACTCATATCTCTTAACATAAAACACTATACCGATGGCGATTTTGTAATTGAAAGTGCTTTCAGGTATCATTTTTATTTATCAATAGCTAAACACAAGATTAGTTGTGTGATTGCCGACCCACTAAATGTAAAGGTGGTTTCGCTTAAAACATTTAGCAATCAAAATGTAAATTTTTTCGACATCAACTATGAAGATTGGAAAAATTTTGATGAAATATTAGAAGAACTTAAACCTGCATACAAAAGCAAATTTGTGCTAATTGATAATGAAGATTGCTTAATTGCCCCCGAATCGTTATGTAATATTATTGAACTTGAAGCATACTATCAATTGCATAAGCCAATTTTGGACAATTCACAGATGTCGTACTGCAAACTACATATCTTCAATACTTCGGCAGTATTTAACCTTAGAAACGAAACTATCAAATTCATTCGATTTGAAATGCCCACAGCTGACTTGCTTCATCAGTCGCAACTTTTTATTAAAGCCATTGCCAAAAGTCAAATAGAAGAAAAAGACAAAAAAATATTTGTCAATGTACACGAACAATTCATCGAAGTGCTAGCCACTGACGGGCAAAATCTACAGTTTTACAATACTTTTAAATACGATACCGAAACGGATTTTGTTTATTATATTTTATCTGTTGCCGACCTGTTGGGAATGGAATCAAATCAAATTCAAATTATGTTGTTTGGTGATATTACCAATACCGACACAGCATTTGAAATGTTAAAGAAATATGCAGCTAGAGTGCAGTTTGGTGATAAACTTCAACAGTTTTATTACCCTACAGCCTTCAATCAATTTAGTTCTCACCAGCATTTTGTTTTATCAAGTTGTCTGCTCTGCGAATAATAGGAGGGGATAAGGGGGGAATCATCATTCATGCTCCTGCAAACTTGCCCGTAAGACCTACAACAGATAGGGCTAAGGAGAGTTTGTTTAATATCCTCCATAACCATTTTGATTTGGAAAATATTACGGCCATTGATTTGTTTAGTGGTACTGGAAATATGGCTTACGAGTTTGCAAGCCGAGGGGCAATGCATGTAGTGAGTGTTGATTTAAATTTCAATTGCTACAATTTTATCAAACAAACAAAAAGCAAGCTTGGTTTAGGTCAAATGGAAGTGGTGAAAGCCGATGTGTTTAAATACCTTCAAAAATGTGAAACCACTTTCGATATTATATTTGCTGATGCACCGTATGATTTGCCTAGAATACCCGAAATAGCAAATATAGTGTTTGATAAAAACCTACTTAACCCTGGAGGGTGGCTGATAGTAGAACATGGAAGCGAATTGGATTTAAGCAAACACCCTCGCATAAAAGAAATGAGAAAATACGGACAATCTACTTTTTCGATTTTTTTTTAGTGCTTCAGCTCAAAAGTATATTTATGCATTGGGAAACGAGTGCGAGGTAATGAAAATAGCAAGCCAGATAAGGAAGCAAATGAGGCTGTATAAGCTATGCCTGCATAAATATAAGGAGTTTGGTTCGCATCAAAAACAACTTTATAGTTTAATGTATAATAAGTAAATAATGCAGATGCTAAAGTGCCAATTCCAAGAGCAGCTAGTCCCGAATATTTAAAAAATGATCTCAAACCTCTTAAATGTATTGTATAAACATTTTTGATAGGCAAACTATCTTTTGAATTATTATAATATAAATACTCTTTTGAAAAAAAATCCATTTTATTCAAATTTAATGAAGACTACGCCAAATTTTTTGATTTTACTTCC
>CAIVPY010000467.1 GCA_903907885.1 uncultured Bacteroidota bacterium | reverse complement strand
TGTCTTTATTATTTAGTTTGTCAAAGTTAATTTCTTGCAGAATGTTTCAAGTTAGCACTGACGCCAAAGCATTGCCGATAACGTTTTGCAGCTTGGCGAAGTGGCGGATTTAGAAGCACTTACTTTCAATTTAGCACTAATGTTTATTTGAAAACCGAATGTTCAATTTAGCACTGAACCCGCCATTTTGCCAAACTGCTGTTAGCCGTTCGCCCTTTCTTCGGTGTCCTTTTTGTTCGTTTATATTTATGCAAGTTCAAGGTTAATACTTTCAATTTGATTTCTTGATTCTTGTCGAAGTTCAAACGCTTTTTTCATTTTTGAACTAATTTCTGTTATTGTTTTGTCGTCAGGTAAATGAATTAGTGTATTTGCTAAATCTGTGTCAGAAACGTTTGGAATTGCTGCACCTGTCCGATACATAAACATTTGCTTTAAAAACACTTCTGATTTTAAAAAGTAAAGTAAATAGTAACTATCAATTTTGAAGTTTCGTAAAACTCTAAAACCATTTGTGCAAATACTTCCTTCAAAATCTGTGTTTACTAATGCTGTGGCGTGTTTTCGTGTACCAACTGAATTTCCTGCTATGGCTGTAATGATGTCGCCATTTTCAATTTCATAACTTGCTCTACTTGGCAATTCGTGAACTTGATAAGTAGTTGAATTTATGATTTCATAAGAATGTGTATTGATGTCGGAAAGTTCAACATACTCAACTGTAGCATTTTGGTCTTTTAGTTTTTTGCTTTTTACTTTTATTATATCGCAAATATCTCCCAATCGAACACTTTTACCCGTGTCTAATTTTAAAAACATTTTTCTATTCTCTGGCGAATAAAAATCGTAGTCAAATCTTCCGTTTAGTTCGTTGTAATTAATTGAAAAAGAATTTTCTTTTTCAATTTCTATTCCTTTTTGAAATTCTTTATAAGCTTCTATAATTACGCTGAAATCTTCGTCTAAAATTGTCTGACCTAAATTATCTTTTACAAGTTGTCCGTATTTATCTTTTTGATATTGTGGTGTCCCGTTTTTATTACCTTGATAGCCTAATTTTGTAACTCTACCAAAGAAAATAGGGTATTCTCTTTCTTTATTTGGTGTGTCTTTTTCTAAAAATAATAATGAAGTTTTTACACCTGTTCCAAAAGGGATAAATGTTTCTTGTGGTAAATTAACAATGGCTAAAATTTTTGCTTTCAGTTTTATATAATAGCGTAAATATTCTAATGATGGATTTTCAAAATTGCCATTGGGTAAAACTATTGCCATTCTTCCGCCTTCTTTGAGAAGTTGTAAGCAACGTTCAATAAATAGAATTTCAGCATTTTGATTTGGATAAACTGTTTTTGTCTTATGATATTCCCCTTCGTGGTTTGTCCATTTATATCCTAAATCAAATTTTGAAAGCGTTGACGAATTTGTGATTTTTGCTCCAAATGGTGGATTTGCTAAAACTAAATCAAAGCCCTTTGAATTAGATAAAGTTAGCTTCAAACTATCTAAATCTTCTAATGAATTAGTGCAAAGTATATTAGTTTTTCCATTTGCTTCTAAAAGCAATTTCATTTTTGCAATTCGTGCGATACTTTTATTAATATCTGAACCAAAAAGGTTTTTAGACACTATTTGGCTTGTGTCAAGTTCAGTATTATTATTTTGTAAATACTTTAATGCTGACATTAAAAAACCACCACTTCCACAAGCTGGGTCAATAATTGTTTCATTTGTTTTGGGTTGCATCATTGCTACGCAAAAGTCAATAACTGGTTCGGGTGTAAAAAACTGACCCCGTCCGTCTTTTTCG
>CAIVPY010000466.1 GCA_903907885.1 uncultured Bacteroidota bacterium | reverse complement strand
GTCAAGGTTCTGACATGCTAAAAGCATTTGCCGAATCAGATTCGTTTATTTACCTTGCTCATGATAAAAACAAAGTTGAAAAAAATGAAGTGGTTGAAGTGCATTTGCTTCCAGGTTATTAATTTGTAATTATGAAAATACTATTTTTTGGTGTGCTAGCCGATGTGTGTGGTGTTAACGAGATACTTGTTGAACATATAACAGATATTGATGCGCTTAAAATTGACCTAAAAAACAAATATCCTTTGCTGGATAATTATAACTTTCAGGTGGTGGTTAATTCAGAAAGAGTAAGTACCAATGTGAGTTTAAATTCAAATGACGAAGTTGCTTTTCTACCGCCATTTGCAGGAGGATAAATGATGCTTAGCAAAGAAGAAATTAAAAGATATTGCAAGCAAATATTGTTACCTCATGTGGGAATTAAAGGTCAACAAAAGCTGAGTGAGGCAAGTGTATTGGTGATTGGTTCAGGTGGATTAGGCTGTCCTGTTTTGCAATACTTGTCTGCTGCTGGTGTTGGCTCAATAGGTATAGTTGATTTTGATATAGTGGACGAAACAAATTTGCAACGTCAGGTGTTATATTCAAATAATGATGTTGGAAACTTAAAAGCCGAAGTTGCAGCAAGTAAGATTTCAGAGCTAAATCCATTTATTTCTGTAATAGCATTTACCGAAAAATTTAATACCAGCAACGCTGAAGCCATACTTTCCAAATTCGACATAGTAGTTGATTGTACAGATAATTTCGAATCGCGATACTTGATTAATGATATCTGTGTGATAATGAACAAGCCTTTTGTTTATGGAGGTATTTATAAATTTGAAGGGCAGGTTTCGGTTTTTAACTATAACAATAGTGCAACCTATAGATGTGCTTTTCCTGAATCAGAAACATCTCAAAACTCGGCCGATTGTAATATAGTGGGTGTTATAGGTACTTTGCCCGGCATAATTGGAACATATCAAGCCAACGAGGTGATAAAAATAATTCTTGGTATTAACAGCGTTTGTAGCAATAAAATACTATTAATTAACACCCTTAGTCTTGCTATGAATGAGATTAAAATTTCAAGAAACGAAAACAATTGGGGTTCTTTTGCAAAAAGCATTGAACAATTTAGAGATAAAATATATTCTTATTAAACACACCTATTAAATGAGCGGAACTAAAAACTATTTTCATACGGGAGCTATCACGCCCGACATAATAGCTAATAGCATTGCCAAGCATAGCACTAAAAAAAACATTGGCGCACATCAAATATTTCTAGGACAAGTAAGGGCGGATGAAATAGACTCAAGAATGGTTAAAGCTATTGACTTTAGTGCATATGTAGAGATGGCTAACAATGAAATCTCTAAGATAAGAGAAGAGATAATTGTTTCGCATAATTTAACTTGTGCACACGTTACACATAGCCAAGGATTAGTAAATGCAGGTGAAATTTGTTTTTTTGTTTTTGTATCATCGCAGCACCGCCATGCAGCTTTTGATGCTTGCACCCTAATGGTGAATCGCATCAAAAAGGAGGTTCCCATTTTTGGGAAAGAAATGTTTGAAGACGAAACGTATAAATGGAAAGAAAATAAAGTATAATCATGCAAGACATTACACATAAAATTTCGACCCTTCGCTTGGCAGTGGCAAGTGCAACAGTGAGCGTTAGTAAACAAGAAACCATCGATGCCATCAATAGTAAACAAGTAGCTAAAGGTGATGTGTTTGAAATGGCTAAAGCTGCAGGACTTTTGGCAGTAAAGAAAACAAGTGATGTAATTCCCGACTGTCATCCAATGCCCATTGAGGGGGCAAAATTTAGCTTCGAGGTAGAAAAACTTAACATTAAAATTTATCTTGAAGTGAAAACCATATACAAAACAGGTGTTGAGGTAGAGGCTATGCATGGTGCATCTGTGGCAGAGATCGGAAGAGCACACGTCT
>CAIVPY010000465.1 GCA_903907885.1 uncultured Bacteroidota bacterium | reverse complement strand
TGACCCAATTCATTGCCAGTACCAATCATAAATATCAGTCGGTTTTTGTAGGTTAAAAAAACCACACTGGCAATCATATCATTGTTTTTGGTGAAAATTCCTTTTGATAATAACAATCCTCGTTGGTGGGCTTTTTCAAAAATTTTAACCAAACTATCATAGTTTTTTTCTTTTACACCTTTGGTCGAAAGACCCTTGTTTAACTTATAAAAAGCCACCACATCCGCATAAGGAATGGTTTTTATTTCAAGGTCGAATTTCTTTGCTTTCTTGAGGTTTCTCTTAGTGTGAGTTTCATAGTTCTTTTGAAGTTTATCATAATTTTTATCCAAATCAAGTAAAAAGTTTTTACGCTTTTTTAGCTTCACTTTTAGGTCTAGTATCTGGTTTTGCTCGTTTAAATTAATGTCAATATATCTAAAATTTTTGGGTATGGCTAGAACAAAAGCAAGCAAAATTTCTTGCGACAACTCATACTTAGCAAAAACACCTAACTGCTGTGTAAAAAAAGGCTGATAGGCATATTTGATAAAATATTTAGTGGCATGAGGCAATGGCATCACAGCACGGTAGTCGTCCATTACTAGGGCATCCCAACCTGGACAAGCCGTGTCTAAAAACCAAGAGCATCCATATACCAATGGATTGATGGCTTGCTCCATACACAAATCCCACTTGGCTTTGTCTATGTCTGTGTGTTTTAGGTAATGTATCACTAAGGGCAAAAGTAAGAGAAAATTTCCAATGTGTTTAGGTTATTAGGGGTTTGTCATTGCTTAATAATAGCAGTATGGATTTTCATTCTGAATGTAAATACATTTAAATTGTTTTGATAATTTGTGAAAAGCTTATTGTATCTGTAAATGTAATTTATTACAATGTAGAAATTCTTATTAAATTTTTTCCGATTGTGATTGTGTTTTAATTCATAACCCACTTTTTATTTCTTTTCAATATTTGATTTAAAAACCCCACATTTGCCAAGCAAAATAAAACAATCATGAAGCAAGTATATATAGTGGATGCGGTGCGTACAGGAGTTGGTAAATTTTCAGGAACACTTAGTTCTGTTCGTCCTGATGATTTGGGTGCCATTGTCATTAAAGCATTGATAGATAGAAATCCTAGTTTGGATGTAAACGAAATTGAAGATGTGATTTTTGGTGCTGCTAACCAAGCAGGTGAAGACAATAGAAATGTAGCTCGTATGTCGGCATTGCTTGCAGGTTTGCCAATTTCTGTTGGTGGAAATACCGTAAACCGTTTGTGTGCTTCTGGCCTACAAAGCATTGTGGATGCTAGCAGAGCCATTCAATGTGGTGATGGGGAAATATATATATCGGGTGGAACAGAGAGCATGACCCGTGCACCATTTGTAATGGCAAAAGCCGAAACTGCTTATAGCCGCATTCCTGAAGTTTATGATACCACCATTGGGTGGCGTTTTACCAATAAGAGATTGTCTGAAATGTATCATCCTTTTGCCATGGGAGAAACAGCAGAAAACATTGCTGAAAGATGGAGCATTAGTCGTGAAGAGCAGGATACTTTTGCTTTTCAATCGCAAGAGAAATATCAAGCAGCTCATGCATCAGGTAAATTTGCAAATGAAATAGTACCTGTTCATATTCCTCAAAAGAAAGGTGATCCCATTATTTTCAATAAAGACGAACATCCGCGTATGTCAAGTTTGGAAGATTTAGCCAAACTAAAAGCTGCTTTCAAAAAAGATGGTTCGGTTACAGCAGGCAATTCTAGTGGAATTAATGATGGTGCTGCTGCTTTGATGTTAGTAAGTGAAGAGGCCTTGAAAAGATATAATTTATCACCTCTTGCTCGTGTAGTAAGTAGAGGTGTGGCTGGGGTTGACCCTGCTATAATGGGTATTGGACCTGTGCCCGCCTCTTTAAAAGCCCTTAAACGTGCAGGTTTGAAAGCCAATGAGTTGGGTTTGGTTGAATTAAATGAAGCCTTTGCAAGCCAAAGTATTGCATGTATGCGCGATTTAGAGCTAGATCCAAACATAGTGAATGTAAATGGTGGTTCAATCGCAATTGGTCATCCATTGGGAGGCAGTGGAGCTAGAATTTCAACAACACTTATTCACGAAATGCAAAAACGAAATGTGCGTTTTGGATTAGCTACCATGTGCATTGGTGTGGGTCAGGGTGTAGCTTTGGTGTTTGAAAAATGCTAGTTAATTATACTTTTATTTTTTTACTAATTACAACCTCTTAACTACTATATTCGTTCTATGGATTTAAATAAACTTTTAGAGTTTAAATATACACCCGAAATAAACGAAAAATTAGTTGATTACGGCTTTACTAAAACCTTTGCCGAGGGTGATATTATTCTGAATGAGAATGCTTACATTAAAGCCATTCCAATTGTTATGAGTGGCAGCATAAGAGTAATGCGGACTGATGATGATGATAGAGAAATTCTTTTGTATTATATCAAAGCAGGCGAGAGTTGTATCATGTCTTTTTTAGGGGGTATTCATCAAGATACAAGCAAGGTAAAGGCAATTGCTGAGGAAGCAACCGAGATACTTTTTATTCCTATTGATAAAGTAAATTTGCTTATCAAAGATTATCCAGAATGGCTTGATTATATTTTTAGGTTATATCATAAAAGATTTGAAGAATTATTAGATGTGGTAAATGCCATTGCCTTTAAAAAACTTGACGAACGCTTGCTAGATTTTATCAAGAAAAAGTGTTCGATAAACAACAATAAAACCCTTATCATCACCCACGAAAGTATTGCCAACGAATTGGGTACAGCTCGAGTAGTTGTTTCAAGATTGCTTAAACAAATGGAACAAGAAGGCTTGGTTGTATTAGGCAGAAATAAGATTATTCTGAATTAGCAGTCTATTTCGTAAAAAGGATATTCTCTAAACTCTTAATCACATCAATAATCAATATGTGACATATGTTACCGTTTTAAGTTTTTCATATAATTATTTTTGCACCATAATTATATAAAGAATGAAATACATAATAGTTGGAGCAGTAGCAGGTGGAGCAAGTACAGCGGCAAGACTTAGAAGACTAAATGAAAAAGCTGAAATTATTATTTTTGAAAAAGGAGAATATATTTCGTATGCCAATTGCGGCTTGCCCTATTATATAGGAAATGTAATCAAAAACAGAAACTCTTTATTAATACAAACTGCCGCATCTTTTAACCAAAGATTTAATATTGATGTACGCACAATGACCGAAGTAATTGGTATTGATGCCAGCAGCAAAACCATTACAGCAAAAAATAACATTACCGGAGAAGAATACCAAGAACATTATGACAAACTCGTTTTGTCTCCTGGGGCTGAACCCATTAAACCGCCATTGCTAGGTATTCAAAATGAAGGAATTTTTACACTACGTAATGTGGCAGATACCGATTATATCAAAGCATTTGTTCAACAGAAACAAGTTAAAAAATCCCTTGTTGTTGGTGGCGGATTTATTGGTTTGGAAATGGCCGAAAACCTGCACAATTTGGGTTTAGAAGTTTCAATTATAGAGATGGGTAATCAGATACTTGCTCCATTGGACTTTCCAATGGCAGCAATCGTACAGCAGCATATTCGCTCGAAGGGTGTTAACTTATTATTAAACACTGCTGTTGCTGGGTTTGAAAAAAATGATTCTGGTTTAACAATACTATTAAATAATGGAGAGAAATTGGATGCCGATGTGGTGATTATGTCGATAGGTGTGAAACCCGATACACGATTGGCAGATAAAGCAGGATTGAAGCTAGGAAACGCCAAAGGAATATGGGTGAATGAATATTTGCAGACATCAGATCCCAATATATATGCAGTGGGCGATGCCATAGAGTTTACAAACCCTATCACAGGGCAATCTATGAATACCTATTTGGCGGGACCAGCAAACAAACAAGGACGTATTTGTGCCAACAATATAGTTTTGGGAAATATTGATAGATACAATGGTGCTATAAATACAGCTATTGTAAAAGTATTTGATATGACTGTTGCAACTGCCGGAACAGCATCAAAGAACCTTAACAGTTCTGGAATTACACATCACGTTTCGACCATACACAGTGGCTCGCATGCGGGATATTATCCGGGAGCCCAACAAATGAGCATACAAATTGCGTTTTCGCCAGATGGAGGCAAATTGTTGGGAGCTCAGATTGTTGGTTATGAAGGAGTAGATAAAAGAATTGATATACTATCTTCGGCTATACAAAGGCAGGCAACGGTGTTTGAACTAACCGAATTTGAACATGCTTATGCCCCACCCTATTCATCGGCAAAGGATCCTGTGAATATGGCGGCTTTTGTAGCCGAAAACATCTTGCATAAAAAGCATTTGGTTTTTTATTGGGATCAATTGAACGACATTACCGATAAAGATATTTTGTTGGATGTTAGAACAAAGGAAGAGTTTGAAGCGGGACACATACCAAACGCTATCCATATTCCTGTGGATTCACTTAGAGAAAGAATGCAGGAGTTAGACCATAGTAAAAGCATATTTATATATTGTCAAGGGGGGATGAGAGGATATTTAAGTCAAAGAATACTTATGCAAAACGGGTACGACCAGGTAAAAAACTTGTCGGGTGGATACCAAGTTTGGGAAACTTGCCAAAATGAAACGACAAAGTAATTTTTTGAGAGCTGAATTTGTTAAGGGGGCGAAACGTGTTTCGCCTTTTTTGTTTTTTTCGCAGTTTCTTTATATTTGTTTGTCGTGGATTTTTGAAAAGAACAATAACATAGTGGTTGCGCCAATGGTGGCATACAACATATCCGATTGCGTGTCCCACACATAACCCTGTGTACCCAAAAAAGCCTCGGCAGATTGGCCAGATACGATGGCAACAAACCACTCTAAAAACTCATAAAAAGCACTTATACAAACACAAACCGACATAATAAGAAATGGCAGCCAAGCATTTTTTATTACAACAGCTTTTCTTATGAATATTTCCCTCACAATAAATGCAGGTACAAAGCCTTGGGCAAAATGCCCAACCTTATCATAATTGTTTCTAGATTGATGAAACATTTCTTTAATCCAATCAAAAAAAGGCACTTCGGCATAAGTATAATGCCCACCAATAAATAGCACATAGCAATGCGCTAATATCATGCAATAGACTAGGTTTGAAAATTGAAACTTTTTGTATGTAAGCATTAATATCATTACCCCAACAATTGCTGGAACTACTTCTAAAAACCAAGTAAAATAATCTTTGGGATTAACAGCAGACACAATAAATCCAAACAAAAATAAGCTGATAAATATGATTGGTTTTTTCATAGATGTAAATTATACTTTACTGTAATTAATTTTATTACTAAGATAAATTTTTAACAAACATACTAATTATTTTCAACTCAAATTCGCTCAAAACAATTAGCTTCGCCTTAGCGTTTAACTATTTTATAACACCCAACATAAAATGAAAAATATTAACCTATTCCTTACCCTTCTTGCAGTTCTTGTTATAAGTTCATGTCAGCAATGTTCGGCACAAAACAAAAAACCATTAAACAACAAAACCAACATGAAAGAAATAATAACAAATCACCAATTTGAAGTACAAAAAAATGAAGCTGAATGGAAGCAAATATTAACACCCGAGCAATATGCCATCCTTCGTTTAAAAGGCACAGAAAAACCTTTTACTAGTAAGTTTGAAGACCACTATGATGGCGGTACTTACACCTGTGGTGCCTGTGGAAATCCTTTGTTTAGCAGCGATGGTAAGTTTGATAGCGGTTGTGGTTGGCCAAGTTTCTATGAAGCATTAGATAGTACTAAAATAGTTACCCAAACCGACAATAACCATGGGATGAGTAGAATTGAAATCATGTGTGCCAAGTGTGGTGGGCATTTAGGACATGTGTTTAATGACGGCCCTAAAAATAAAACAGGCCTAAGATATTGCGTAAATGGTGCATCTCTTGGTTTTAAGAAGAAATAATAATGTCAGATAAAAAATGAAATTAGTTTGTTGCTTTTGGGGCACTTACTAAAACCCTCCTATTTTATGTTGTCAATGTAAAGGTCTAATGTCATTTATATGGTTAAGAGGAAATTCTCATAAAAACAGCATCCCACTAAATGGAAATGCCTTCTTTTTATTCCTTCGTATTTTCAATTAAGGTAGTATCCTTATCCAAATCACCAATTTGTTCTTGTATGGCTTTTTCTAAAGAGTCCATAGCATTTTGGTCTTTATCTAATTGAGTTTCTACAGCTTTTTCTTCAGTTGCGTTTAATTTCGGGTCGTTGTTACAAGCGTTTATTATCAAGGATAGAAGTGCTATGGTTATTATCTTTTTCATCGCTTTTGTATTTTAAATATTTGGTAAAAATATAATTTTATTTGTAAATGTTGAAGATAATATAAGCTCCTTTTTACTTTTCAATAGAGTGCAAGTATTGCTTTGACTTTTCGATGTAATAAGGTTGCATTCCAACAGGCACTGTTTTTATCAATTCTGTTTCTTTATTCTTCTGTTTGATGTATTTATCAAAAGATGGTGTTGGCAAACTGCGTTCTTTTTCTTTGGCTTGTTCCGCTTCGCGTTTATTGTCTTGCTCTTGTTTGCGCTCAGCCTTTTCGCTTTCGAGTAAACGGGTTAATATATCTTGCTGACGCATTAGGGTTTCGGAAGTAAGACGTTTGTTAAACAATTCTTTTTCGGTTTGCTCCATCATTTTTTGCAATTCTCCTAATTGCTTTCCACCACCCATTTGTTCTTTTTCTTTTGCATCCATTTGCTGTAGCATTTTCTGCATTTGCTGACGAATGGCCATTTGTTGTGCGGCCATGCGCGCAAAACCTTCAGAGCCCATACCCCCAGAGCCTTGCGACCCTCCTGGTTTTTTTCCATTAGGTTTCTCTCCCGTTCCGTTTTTATTTAGTCCCTCGCGTAATTGTTTGTTAAGCTCTTCTTGCATTTTCTTCAATTGACTCATGCTTGGTTTGCCTTTGCCCGAACCCTTGCCACTACCGGGCTTTGGTTTGCCCGATTTTTTTCCTTTTCCTTCCCCTTGTTGCTCGCTTTGTTGTTGTGCCTGTAATTGCTTCAGCACGTCACTAAGCATAACGGCAAGGTTATTGGCATTGGTCATGGCTTGTTGCTGATAACTGCGAGTTCTCATGAAATCACGAGTGGCAAAGCCTTTTACTGCTTTGTTCATTTGGTCGTTCATTTTGCTTACTTCTCGATTTACAAAAGAGCGCATTTCTGGAACACGTTTGCTCAATTCCAAAATGCTGTCTTCTACCATACGGGCATTATCGTTCAGGTTTTTTTGTTTCTTACCTAATTCAACATATTGCGGGTTGTATCCATTTATTCGACCAAACTCTTGCATCAAATCTTCTTGTTGCTTACTTAGTTCAACCAAGTTTTCAAGAATTTCTCGCAATGCATTGATATCAATTTCTGCTTGTTTGTCTTCTTCGTTCGCTTGCTTTTCTTTCATTTTCTGAGCAGCTTTCTTCATGGCATCAGCGGCCTTCTTTTCGGCTTCAGCAGCTTTCTTCTTATTGCCCTTATTCAGCTCTTCGCTGCTTTTGTCCATTTGCTCTTCAGTATCTTTTTGTTCCTCGTCAGTATTTGCCAAATCCTCTTTGTCCTCAAGCTTTTCGTTAAGCTTTTCCATTTCTTTTAGGTCTTTTTGCAATTCTTTGAATTCCTCATTGAGTTTCTTTTGTTCTTCTTTCAACTGCTCTTTGTCACTGTTTTTGTCTTCAGTTTTTTTAGCTAAGTCTTCTTGTTTTTCAGCAAGTTTTTCAAGCTTATCTGTGGCCTCTTCTAGTTTCTTTTCAAGCTCAATTTTCTTGTACATTTCGAGCATTCTATCCAACTCTTTTTCAACGTCTTTGTTGTTAAGTTGCATTTTCTCCATTTCGTTTTTCAACAGGTCTTTGTTTTGCAACTTCATCATGTCTTCCATGCGTTTCATAAGCTGCTTCATCTCATCAGTAATTAACTCTTTATACCTTTTCTCAAGCTGCTCTTGCTTCTCGAGTATGCGCTCCTGCTCTTCCTTAAACTGTTCTTCCTGCTTGTTGTTTTGCTTGAAATCTTTTTGAAGCTCATCAATTTTTTTATTCAATTCTTTCTGACGCTCAAGTAGTTTTTCAGCCTTTTGTTTTTCTTCCCAAGTGAGTTCTTTTTTCTCGAGCATCTTACGCTCAAGGTCTTTTAGGTCTTTTTGTAAATCCCTGCTTTCCTTCAAAGCATCAGCCATTTTATCTTTAAGGGCGCTGCTATTGGCATTGCTTTTTTCTTTTAGTTCATTAATCGTAGCCGATTTAAACAACATGGTTTTACTTTTACTTGATTTGGCTCCATAAACACCATCGTTGTCCCAAACCTCAAAGTAGTATTCCAGCTCATCTCCTGGTTTTACGTTCACTTCATTCACGTTGAAATAATGGTAGAACCTTTGAACAGTTTGGTTTTTGTCAAACACTAGTGGCTTGCTTAGCAAAGGCAATTGGGTTTTCGATTTATCATCCGATTTAACAAAACGATAGTGGAATGCCAATTTGCTAAAACCATGGTCATCATTAATGTCACCTATAAAATAAACCTGCTGATTGCTTACTGAGTCAATCTTTTCATCAACTGTGATATCAGGAAATGCATCGGGAACAACAGTGACATTGTATAGAAGTGAATCATAGCTCTGCGACTCTTTGTTGCTGTTTCTGATAAAATATTGACTACTCATAAAGAATTTTTTGACAAAGCTGAATCGGTTTTCATCTTTCTTCTCTGCAACAGATAATTTGTCACCAAAGCCTAATACCAACTCATCGGTTTGCTTGGTCAAAAATTTCCAATTTAGAACGGTGCCTGCTGGAATGGTTATATCTCCAGGATTGTTTAGGGTTTCATCCTTTTTACCTAAGTAGGCAGGATAATCACATGCTACTTGGTAACTTAAAATTAGTGGTTTTGCAGCTACTTCCACCTTGTATTCATTGCTATTAAATTCATCTGCCTGAAACACAAAGGAAGTTGTTTTTTGAATGTTTTTGAGAGAGTGAAGAAAATTCAGTTTATCAACTTTCTGCATTTTGTATGTATTGCCATCAATATTGATGAATACCTCATCGGGGATACTGCTTCCACTCATTCTCACATGAATGTCAATATCGCTGAATTGTTCAATTTTTAAGCTATTATTGAGAAGGTTGAACGTGAAAGGCGCTTGGGGTATAAAGGTTTGTTTGTAGTAAAGAATCCTCTCTCCACTGTCGCTAATCATGGATGGGGCAATGATGGAGATTAATGCAAAAACAAGGAGTGGTATTGCTGCGTATTTTGCGTAGTGTAAGTTGCTTTTAAAGTTGATGGCACTCACAAAAGGCACAGGTCTCAGTTGCTCTGTTTTCTGTTGAATGGCGGCTAACAAGAGACTATTGTCCGACTGCGATTGCAGAGCCAATTCTTGCAATTGCAAGGTGTTTAGCAAACTGTCTTTTACTTCTATAAAATGCTTTCCAATAATGTCTGCCGCTTGGGTATAGCTAATGGTTTTGCCTATTCGATAAATATGGGCAAGGGGCAATATTATGTATCTGATTAAGCAATAAAGTGCGAAAGCAATAAATGAAAAAAAGAAAAAGGCTCTTACGCTTGAATTGTATCGTCCAAAAAACTCAAGTATTGCAATAAGCAAAAATGCAACTAACACAAAAGCCACAAAGTAAATGCTGCCTTTAATCAATTGGTTCTTGTAATACTTGCGAATAAACTCGTCAAGCTTTTGTATTAATACAGGTTGCTTTGTTACCGACATACTATCATGGCGAAAATAAATAAAAAAACGAAAGAGGAGTTTGTTTTATGATAAACCTACAGTAATTTGTTTATATCTATCCCTATTTTCAAACCTAGTTGCTTTGAAATATGTTTTATGTTGTTTACCACTAAAAAATAACCATTAAAAATAAAAATAAAGCAGAAAATACTTTGAAAGTTCAAAAATTTTGTATTTATTTTGTGGAAGAAAATATTAAGTAAAAATTAGTATAGTAGATGAAATGTTGTCCCAAATTTAGAATACCCAAATCAATTCGGGAGAACATAAAAAGGAGAAACATAAATTGGCTTGCCTTGAAGTATTGATTCTATGGGGTTTATTGAATTTGCACAAACTGGCATTTTTGTTGTAAACCCTTAGAGTACTCAAAAAAAATAAAATAATGAAACCATTAATTAAATTAATCATTTTATCTTTTATCGTTTCAAGTAGCTTAGTAAGTTGCCGTAAAGATATTGAACCAATTAAGCCGAACACGAATCCAACAACAACTGCTAAAACAATTGCAGAACTTAAAGCACCTTCAAACTTTAATTGGAATACTAGTAACAAAGTAATTTTTTCAATGGTTGGAATTAAAGGTGACGTTAGAAAAAGCACTTTAAAAATAATGACACCAAACAATGACGTATTATTTCAAAAGCTGCAAAACGTATCTGATAATTATACTGGAGAAATAGAAGTTCCATCATTCACAAAAACAGTTATTGTATCATTTATTGGTGTATCCACATCTTATGATATAACTTCAGGTAAAATTGAAACATCAGTAAAGTAAAAATTTATAATTTTGAAAATCATGAAAAGATATATTTTAATAATAATGGCACTTGTTTTGGGCCAAGAATTGTTTGCCACGATAAGCCAGACAACCTATTCGTTTTCTCAAAGTAGTGGTTCATTAATTACCGCCACAGGTACTAGGACAAGAAGACTTAGCGGAGGTAGTGATAACCCTACTTCGGTATTGACTTTGCCATTTAATTTTACGTTTGATGGTACTTCACATTCACAATATTCAATTAGCCCTGATGGTTGGATAGAATTAGGTGGTTCTGGTGCTTCTTCTCAATCTACTAATGATTTGGCATCTGTAACCAATACCCCTAAAATCGCACCTTTTTGGGATGATTTGGATTTTTATTCTGGCGAAAACAATTCGGGTGGGGGAGCATATACTTTTATTAATGGAACTGCCCCTAATAGGGTATTTGTAATTGAATGGAGAATTAAAGTTCCTAAGAATGGTGATTCAGGAAATGGTACTGTTCAATTGGCTTTATATGAAACGTCTAACAGTTTTGCATTTATTTACAATGGGTTAAATCCAAGTGGTTTAACTTATTCTAGTTATTCAGTGGGTTTTAGCAACAAAACTGGAGCTGCCAATAATCAAGCATCTATTACATCAGCTGCTACAGCAAGTATTAGCTACGCTGGTGTTAATAATGCAAACAATGCTAAAATTACAAATGGAACTATTTATTCATTCACTAGTGGAAGCATGAACGCTTCTAGCAATTTAGTTTTCTCAAATTTGGCATTAACTTCAATGACAGTAGGTTTTAGTGCTGGTGGTGGTTCAAACCATTTGGTACTATGTCAAACAGGTTCTGCAGTAACAGGTTTACCTACAAATTTAACCTCATATACTGCTAACGCTGCATATGGTAGCGGAACTCAAATTGGCTCTGCTTATGTGGTTTATAACGGAAATGGAAGTACTTTTAACCTTACTAATTTAACTCAAAATACAAATTATTACTTTAAAGTAGTTGAACAAACAGGAACTGGAAGTGCAGCAACATTTTTCACATCATCTACTCTAAATGGTGATCATGGAACATTAGCTCCACCTCCTTCGACACCACCTGCAGCAGCTGCAACTCCTCCTGTTTGTAGCTCACACTCTGTTAACTTTAAAGTGCAAAAAGGTGATGGTAATCGCAGAATAGTTGTTTGTCAAAAAGACAATGATCTTTTAACTGATGCCGAACACGGACATAGCTATTCAGCAAGTCCTAGGTTTGGTGATGGTGAGCGTTATGAAAACGGTTACGTTGTGTATGATGGGTCAGATGATAACATTACTGTTGACAATTTAGAAGGCGGTAGCCGCTATAAATTTATGGTTGTTGAATACAATGGTACTGGAACAAGTTCTACGTATGCCAACGATAAAAAATACAAATGTGAAAATGTAACCAATGCCACTCCACCTTCAACACCAACAAGTTCGGCTTCTTTCGGAACTATAAAATCAGACGAAATGGAATTTAGTTTCACAAAAGGTGATGGAGCAAAACGTATCGTAGTATGTAAAAAAGGTTCTGCACCTACCTGTGATGGTGGAGATGGAAGAACGTATAATGCGGATTCAACTTTTGGAAATGGCGATACTTGTGGTGATGGATTTATAGTGTATAATGGTACGGGCTCATCTTGTAAAATAAAACATTTGGAAGACAATAGCGATTATCACTTTGCTGTAATTGAATACAATGGAGATAACGATAAAACCAGCTACGACAATGACCATAAATTTAGATGTAGTGCTTCTACACCAAGAACAGATACTGATAATGATGGAGTAGCTGATGTTGAAGATGCTTATCCTAGTGATGACAAAAGAGCTTATAGTAATCGTTATCCATCAGCAGGATATGGTACATTAATGTATGAAGATTTATGGCCAGCAAAAGGCGATTACGACTTTAACGATTTAGTTGTTGACTATAGATTTAATACCATTACCAATGCAAACAATAATGTAGTTGAAGTTGTTTATACATTAGTAACTCGTGCCTCAGGTGGATCATTACATAATGGTTTTGCATTTCAATTAGATGGTATTGATCCAAATAAAGTAACAAGTGTAAGTGGATCAAAAGCATCAGGTGCTGCATGGATAGCATTAAGCGGAAACGGTACCGAGGCGGGACAATCAAGTAACACAAACATATTGGTATATGATGACGTATATAAATTGTTTACTGGTAACAACGGTGGTTTTAGTTATATCAATACTGACCCTAACGCGCCTAATTTAGGAACTGATACTACTTCTATTACAGTACGTTTCTTAGTAAATGGTGTAGCTCCATCAGGAGGTACTTTAAGTAATAGTGATTTTAGCACTTCATTGTTTAATCCATATTTGATAGTTGGACAAGACAGAGGAAAAGAAGTTCATTTAATGAACCGTAGACCTTCAGCTAAAGTAAATAATGCTTATTTCGGCCAAGATCAAGATAAAAGTAATGCTGGTCAAAATAAATATTATTTAACTTAATTCCCAAAAGTAATTAATTATTTGGGACCGAATATTGCTCGCCAACCACCTTATTGACAATAAGCAAACAATAACAACAAAATAATAAT
>CAIVPY010000464.1 GCA_903907885.1 uncultured Bacteroidota bacterium | reverse complement strand
CTTGCTTTCTGTTGGTCTGAGGCATTTACAACACCCTACTTCGCAAATCAGATGTTACCAAATTGCTATATTTGCAAACCGCATCCGGCAATATCACCTGATAAGAAAATACATTTTTTAGCAAAACGAATACTACTTTATTATTTAATAGTTTAACCGGCATACTGCTTTCATTTATTTTATTCATTTTCAACAAGGGATACAAAATGGCCAATCGTTTTTTAGCAGAATTCTTTTTCTTTATTTCTCTTTTTATATTATCGCAATACAGTGGATTATATGGACATCCTGAAATACTAGCAGCTTTATTTGGAAGCGCCCCGACTCCATTTGTTTTTTTGATTGGACCGCTCGCGTTTTTTTATGTTCGTAGTGTGTTAAGAGATAATGCCCGATTATCAAAAAGCGATTATTGACACTTTGCTTTATTTGCAGTATAGTTTGCAGGCATGATACATTATTACTTCAATAACAATTTTTGGACTGCTACAGAAGGCGAGAATAATACTGCCTGGGCACAGGACTTCTCTTTTGGCTGCCAAGGCAGCGTTAGTAAGGATCGTTATTTTTATGTTCGGGCAGTTCGGCCTCTTTGATCATATATTACCACATAGTATTATAGATTGTCAATTCAATTAATTAATTGTTCGTAAATAAATTATTGCATCTACTTTAAGCCTTTCTATAAACAGACCTGTGCTTGTGGATTTACCATATTGCAAAAAAGAATCCCCTACAATTAGGGGATTCTTTGTATTGGGAATATTTTATAACTAATTCGTAGCAGATATAATTAGGTTTCGAATTTTTAAAAGAAAAACTTACAAATCTGTTATTGCCTTATGACTTGGAACAAGTAGTTTCATTAAAATCCATGCGATCAAATAGGCAAAAGCACAAACAAAAAACATAATCAAATAAGCATGCTGTGGGTTATTTTTAAACGCATCTGTTAATCTACCTGCTAGCAATTGTACTACTACTCCTCCTATGCCACCTGCCATTGCACCAATACCAGTTACAGAGCCCACTGCTTTTTTAGGAAACATATCAGACACTGTTGTAAATAAATTTGCTGACCAGGCCTGATGTGCTGCAGCTGCTATACAAATTATAGCTACTGCTAAATACATAGCTGACGAACCAAATTTATCAACATTACCAAAGTATTGAGTAATCAAAACAATTAATGGAACAAAAGCAATAATCAGCATCGCAGTCATTCTTGCTTTATATACATTAAGTCCTTTATTAATCAAAAACAATGGTAAACTTCCACCAAAAACGCTACCTATAATAGCCACTCCATATACAATGAATGCAGGCCATTTAACTTCAGCTGGGGTCATGCCAAATTGTTTAATTAAATAATCAGGCAACCAAAATAAGTAGAACCACCAAATACCATCCGTCATAAATTTTCCCCAGAAAAAAGCCCATGTCTGCCGATACTTAAATAGTTTTGTCCAAGATACTTTTGCTTGAGGAGTATTAGCATTCCCTTGAACCTCATCCTCATCGCTATGAATGTAATCGTATTCTTCTTTTGAAAGTCCTTTTTTCTTGGAAGGAGTATCATATAATGCGAACCAAAAAAACAACCAAATAAAGCCAACCGCTCCAGTGATTGCAAAGGCCATTTTCCAACCCAGCTCTGTACCGAAATATGTTAAGCACCAAGGCACAAACAAAGCTGCAATCATGGCACCCAAATTGGAACCACTATTAAAGATACCAGTTGCTAATGCACGTTCTTTTTTAGGAAACCATTCTGCAACAGTTTTAATAGATGCCGGAAAATTTCCAGCTTCCCCTAATCCGAATAAACTTCGTATGAAGACATGAGCAGCCACTGTTGCCCCTGCAAATATATTTGCAATACCAAATACAGACCAAATAATTAATGAATAGGCAAGACCCATTTTAGTTCCAATCTTATCTATGACCCAGCCCATTACAATCGTCATGCCAGCATAAAATGCAGTAAAAAAAGAAGTGACATAGGAGAAGTCGGCATTCGTCCAGCCAAATCCACCCTGCTCAACAGGTGTACAAAAAAATGGCTTTAAGTAACTTATTACCTGACGATCCATGTAATTAATGGTAGTTGAAAAAAGTAATAAAGTGCAAATTGTCCACCGGTATTTTCCTATTACATGTTTCATTTAATTTTTTTTATGGATTTAATTAATTCTAACACTTTTTTAGTTTCAGATTCTATTGTTACGTAATCTTTCGCAGCCATGAGGTCTTTGCTGATCAATTTACTACCCATACCAACCGCAGACACGCCAGCCTTAAACCATCCTTCAATATTTTCCTTTGTTGTATCTACACCACCTGTGGGCATAAATAATAATTTAGGGAAAATGTCTTTTATACCAGTTAAATATTTGGGCCCAAGCATGTCGCCAGGAAATAATTTGATAAAAGATATACCAGCATTTTCTGCTGTAATAATTTCTGAAGGAGTCATGCAGCCAGGAGCGTAAAAGATATCATTAATTGTTGCATATACAGATACTTCTTTTACAAATCCAGGACTTACTAAAAAATCGGCACCTGCATTCATATAATCTTTGGCCTGTTGTTCATTTTTAATTGTACCTACTCCTAAAATTAAATCAGGTAAAGATTCATTTCGAACCAGTATCATCTTTTGGAAATTCGGTAACGCTTCTTCTCCACGATTGGTATATTCAACTGCACGAATACCAGCACGATAAATAG
>CAIVPY010000463.1 GCA_903907885.1 uncultured Bacteroidota bacterium | reverse complement strand
TTCTATACCTCCTTTTGCTATAAAATCAAAGGTTTATGTTTATACAAAAAATGGAATGGCTACTACCAAAGATAGTTTAAACATTATATCTGGTTTGAATGAATTGAGCTTAAAATCTAACATTATCTCATTTTTCGATATTGAGAACAATCTTAACATTGTTTCTGAATACAACAGATTGCTTATCAATCAAGTTGAGTTATACGATTTAAAAGGAAGTAGAATATATTCATCAGAAGAAGATGAGATGGGAGCAGAAAAAATCACGATACCTGCCCAAGAAATTGAAAACATCAACTTCTTTGTAATGATAATTAAAACCAATCAAGGATACCTAGCTTTCAAAAAAATAAAACAATAATACTTTCAATTAATTTATGATAAAGAGACTTAATTTAATAATGGCAGCAATTTGCTGCCATTTATTTATATATTCAGCCGTAGCACAAAATGCGACCATAAGTGGCAAAGTTAGTGACGGAAAAAATGGAGAAGAAATAATAGGTGCCACAGTAAAACTTAAAGGCACAGCCTTTGGAGCTATTAGTGATGTAAACGGAAATTATTTAATAAAAGGAATAAAATCTGGGACATATGATATTGAAGTGAGTTATGCTGGATATAAGGCTCAAAGCAAAGAAAACAATATATTAAAACCAAGCGAAAGCAAAGTTTTAAATTTTTCTCTCTTGCCAGATACAAAAGAGTTAAAGGAAGTGGTGATTGCTGCAAAGGTTGATAGACAAACTGCAAGTGGATTACTTTTGCAACAGAAGAATTTGGCAAGTATTTCGGATGGAATTTCATCTGAAACCATCAAAAGATCTCCAGATAAAACGACTGGAGATGCTCTAAAAAGGGTAAGTGGTGTTACGGTTCAAGATAACAAATTTGTGGTAGTTCGTGGCTTAGCAGATAGGTATAATATAGCACTCATAAATGGGGTAGATTTACCTACAACAGAGCCTGACAAAAAAGCATTTTCATTCGATATTATTCCATCAGCTCTAATTGACAATTTGGTAATTTACAAAACTGCATCTCCTGAATTGAGAGCAGATTTTGCTGGAGGTGCGGTTTATGTAACAACAAAGATATTCCTGAAAAAAGAATATTCAACATTAATATTTCAACACAATATAATTCTATAACAACATTTAAACCAAATAAGGATTACAATGGCGGTTCGTTAGATTTTATTGGATTAGATGATGGTACTAGGGCCTTACCAAAAGGTATGCCTTCAGTTGAAGACAACTCGAAACCTGAGAATCAAACTACTTTGAAACAAGTAGAACATACCAAACTATTTAAGAATAATTGGGGTGTAAATGATAATTCATCTCAAACACCTGGTTATGCCATGCAGGTTATGTTTGGTAACAATTTCAAGATTTTCAAAAAAGAATCAGGAATTATTGCTTCGGTTTCAATAAATAATACCCCTAAAACATATAATATGCAAAGGTACACTTACGAAAGCTCGAATTTAACACCATTTAAGTCTTATGATGACCAAAGCTATGAAAAAAACTACTTAACTGGTATTATGTTGAATATGGCAACAAAGTTGAACTCAAACAATAAAGTATCTTTTAAAAATATATTAAATATCAATGGTGAAGACTTATTAATTGATAGACATGGAATTCAAAATGAAGCTGGTGTATTATCATATGAAAAGGCTAGTGCTAGGCAATTTACATCCAATACATTTTATAGTGGTCAATTAAAACTCGAGAATTACATTCCATCATTAAAATTAAAATCTAATGTTACTTTATCTCAAAATAACATAAGCAGAGAAATGCCTGACCAAAAAAGACTTCTTTATACATCATCTAACGACACAATTTTCAGTGTGGCAATTCCAGTCGGTTCGCCCAATCCAATTTCATCTGGAATAACAACAAATAAATTAAGTGAAGATGGCAATGTGATAGCTATAGATTTATCACGACAGTTTAAACTTTTGAATATACGCCCAACGGTTAAAGTTGGTGTTTACAATTCAACTAAAAACAGATCGTTTTATAGCAGGGCCTTTGGATGGAGTACAGGCAAATTTAATCCCGAATTGGATATTCTTCCGCCAAATATTATTTTTAATGATAGCAACATCAGCAAGGATAGATATTTTTTGAATGAAATTACAAGTGGTCAAGATAAATACACAGCCTCTTCATTATTAAGGGCATATTATATCTCATTCGACCATTATTTATTAAAAAGATTACGTTTAAACTATGGAATACGTTATGAAAGCTTCAACCAACAATTAACTGCTTTCAATCCTCAATTAGGCAGAGAGAAAACATATAATAACACGTATGAAAACTTCTTCCCTATGGCCAATATAACTTATAATATAACCGAAAAAACCAATCTAAGATTCTCTTATTCTCAAACAACTGTAAGACCTGAATTCAGAGAAATTGCACCCTTCACATTTTATGATTTTATAAATAATTCAAATACTTATGGTGATCCTAAACTTAAACCTATAAATATAAAAAATTATGATTTGCGGTATGAGTATTATCCAAGCGGAGGTCAAGTTTTCACTGTAACTTATTTCTATAAAACATTCATAAATGCCATTGAAAATACATTTGATTTCGGTTCAGGCAATCGTACTAGGACTTTTAAAAATATTGATGATGTAAAATGTCAAGGTATAGAATTAGAATTCAGGGTAAATCCAGGTATGGCTTTATCTTACCCAGAAAAGCATTGGTCTAGATATATAACTTTAAGTAGTAACTCATCGTTAATTGAATCTGAAGCTGATCTTTCTAACTTAGGTTTAAGTTCTGGAAGTGATACAAAACGTCCTTTGCAAGGGCAATCAGGCTATTCCATAAATGGAGGTATATTAATAATGCCTCCAAGCAATAAATGGAGTGTCAATGTACTATACAATAGAATTGGTAGAAGAATTGGAGATGTTGGAGGTAGAAAAGAATTACATATTTGGGAAGTACCCCGCGATTTAATTGATGCCCAACTAAGTTATACTTTCAATAAAAATGTAACAGTAAAATTAACTGCTAGCGATTTATTAAATCAATATTATATGATGTATAGTGATATTGATGGAAATGGAACTTACAATGCAGATAAAGACATTGTAATTAATAAAGCAAAATACGGCACCACCTTTACTTTTGCTATTGGAATAACGCTTTAACCTAATAGTATAAATGATAAAATTAATAAAAAAGCCTTTATCGATTAGCATATTTGCTACAATCTTTTTATTAATAATCATTAGCATTAAAAAGGTATTCAGTCCTGATATTGGCTTTCACCTTCATGCAGGGCAATGGATGATAGAACATAAAGAAATACTTAAAAGCAACCTATTTACCTATCCCCTTCTTGATAAATCGTATATGGATTTGCATTGGCTTTATCAACTGTGTCTTTATTCAATTTTCAGCCTAAATTCTTATAATGGATTGATTATATTTAATAGCATTATTATATTACTTTCAATAATTATACTTTACTTTAGGGTAAAACAAGTAAGCACAGCAAGGGCTTACTTGTTTCCAGCATTTATCATATTGTTTGCCTTGAGTCAAAGTTTTGAAATAAGACCACATGTCTTTTCATGGGTATTCCTTTCTCTACAACTTTTGCTTATTACCAATGTTGTTAAAGGTAATAGATTATCCATTTATTTGATATTTGTTATTCAAGTCATTTGGATTAACTTTCATAGTTTGGCTATTTTAGGGTCAGTAGCATTTCTGCTATATTTTATTGGAAATTATTTAGAAACAAAAAAGCCTAACCCAATATTAGGGTTGACTTTGTTAGGTTCAATTATAGCTTGTATAGTAAACCCATGGTTTATTGACGGCTTACTATTTCCCCTTAAACAGTTTGGATTGATTCAGAACAACAGCAACTTGCAAAATATTTATATAGGTGAATTCCAATCACTTTTTAGTACAAAAAATTTTAAAGAAGATTTATTAAGCTATGGTGGATTGTTTCCGTTTGCACCAAGTTTTTATATGTATTTGTTTAATGCTTTGGCTTTATTAAGCATACCAAGTATAATTTCAAAAAAGAAATATACTGAATTGTTATTGCTCGTTTCCTTTACCTATATAAGTGTGTTAGCTGTAAAGAATTTTGGATTTCAATTTTTCGTTGTTAGTCCAATCATTATTAGCAACCTACCGATTCCAAATTTTATTAGAAATAAATTCAATATGCAGGTTGGAAAAAAGTCAACAATTAACTTGATTTCGTTGAATAAATCCCTGAAATATTATTTTATTACATTAAGTATATTAAGTGTGCTATTAATATTCTCTGTAATAAATGGCGGCTATTACATTGCTTCAAAACAACCATTCTCATTTG
>CAIVPY010000462.1 GCA_903907885.1 uncultured Bacteroidota bacterium | reverse complement strand
GGTTCATTTCCATTTTGATTTCCAATAAAGCTAGCAATTTTCTCCACTTCGGGTGTATCAACAAAGGCACATTGCAAACGAACCAAATCGTTGCCATTGCTGAAAAGCATATCTCCTTTTCCAATCAACTGGTCAGCTCCATTGGCATCAAGAATTGTACGTGAATCTATTTTTTGTGAAACCCTAAAAGCTATACGTGCAGGAAAATTAGCTTTAATAGTACCTGTAATAATGTTTACAGATGGCCTTTGTGTAGCCAATATCAAATGTATACCAACAGCACGTGCCAACTGTGCTATACGAGCCACAGGGTATTCAACTTCTTTGCCAGCAGTCATCATCAAATCAGCCAACTCATCTATCACCACAACAATATATGGCAAGAATCGGTGTTCAATTTTATCCGTAGGTGGCAACCTACGAGAGATGAATTTGGCATTGTATTCCTTTAAGTTTCTTACTTGTGCATCCTTCAACAAATCATACCTATTATCCATCTCTACACATAATGAGTTGAGAGTGTTTACTACTAATTTCGTATCTGTGATAATAGCATCTGCATCGCCTGGTATTTTAGCCAAGAAATGCCTTTCAATCATTTTATAAATACTCAACTCCACTTTCTTTGGATCTACCAAAACAAACTTAATTTGTGAAGGATGTTTTTTGTAAAGCAATGACACTAAAATGGCGTTTAGCCCTACCGACTTACCTTGACCTGTAGCACCTGCCATCAACAAATGTGGCATCTTGGCTAAATCTGCCACAAACACTTCGTTTGAAATGGTTTTACCAAAACCAATGGGTAAATCCATATCGGCATTTTGGAATTTAGCAGAACTTAAAATGGCGCGCATAGGCACCATGGCAGGGTTTGTGTTTGGTACTTCTATACCAATCGTTCCTCTTCCAGGAATTGGCGCAATTATTCGAATACCTAGAGCCGCAAGACTTAGAGCAATATCATCTTCAAGGTTTTTTATCTTGGCTATACGTACTCCATCTTGAGGAATGATTTCGTACAAAGTAACAGTGGGCCCAACCGTAGCCGATATTTTTTTGATACCAATGCTATAATTTTTCAAGGTATCTTCAATCATTTTGGTTTTCTCGCTCAGCTCGTCTTGCTCTACTTTTCCTTTGTTGTTATCACTATAATCGTTTAACAAATCAATGGATGGGAATTGATAATTGCTAAAATCTAATGTTGGGTCATACAATTCATCAATGCCATAATGTTCTTTACGAATAGGCACTTCAATTTCTTCTTCCTTCAATTCATTTACCTGCAACACCAAACCACTTTCAGTTTTTAGAGTGCTAGCTTTTTCGTCAATAATATCAACTATAGGTTCAATAAAAATTTCTTCGATTTTTGGGTTAATGGTAATGCTTCCTGGCATTTCTTCAAGTGGCTCATCTATAGTTTGAAGCACAAATTCAGCTTCATTCAATGGATCTTCTTTTATTGGTTTGTTATTTGTGATAATAGGTTTGAGGGTATTTATATGCTCTGGTTCTTCGGATAAAGAAATGTCTTCAACTATGGTTTTTGATTGATATAATTTGATGTTAAACACAGCAATGGAAAAGATAAGTGCATATGCCGTTAACAGTAAGCCTGTTCCTAATCCGCCCAACAAAGTCTTTAAATATAAGTATCCGAAATATCCAAAACTACCACCCAAAACAGGGTTTACATCACCCAATAAAAAACCCATCGTTAACGAAACCCAAACCACTCCGAAGAATGAATACCTAAGTGTTTTCATTATAGGTATAGGTTGATGTTTGGCTACTAAATAGATTCCTAGTGATAGAAAAATAATACAAAATGCAAAAGATGAGATGCCGAAACCACGATACACAAAAACATAACCCAACCATGCTCCAACTTTACCCAAAATATTTTCGGCCACCTCTGGGTCAATTTGCGTAAACATATACCAGCTAAGATTTTGCACCAAACTTTGGTCTGACTGCCAAGTAAACAAAAAAGACAAACAAGCTAAAAAAAGGTATAAGGCAAACAAAATAAATACCACCCCCATGGCTCTCTGAAACTGCTCGTCAGCCATGAATGCTAAATATTTTCTGCTTTTCTTTATGGATTTTTCCTCAATAGGCTCTTTCTCTTCAAAATCATGAACATCACCAAAAAGTATCTTATTTTCTTTTGCTTTTTTAGCCATAGTATTTGTAGCGAAAATAAAGTCTTTATTTATGTGAGGTTACATTAGTTCTAAACAAAAATGTTGATAATCATTTTTTTTAAAACAGATTATTACAGAAATTTTTATTTTTATACAAAGACTATTTCAATAAAAATATTTGTGAGATAATTAACATAAAAACAAGATTTTACTCATTTTTATATCAATTCAAAACCCTAAAATTGCATTTTTGGATTAGAAATTTCATATGACAACTATTTTATCGAATAAGAAAGGATTTTGGGCTTTATTATTATTTGGATTTTATCTTTTAACAAATGTATCCTGCAAACACGAATTAGGATTGGTAAAAGTGTTGCCAAATGACACCAGCACGCACTATACACCTAGCAATACAAACTTAATTGACAGTATCTGTTACGAAGAAATGGTTCAGCCTATTTTATTGTCGGGGTGTAGCAAAACAGGTTGCCACGACAATGTGAACAAGCAAGCGGGTATTAACTTTTCGAGCTATGAAAACATGAAGGCTACTATTTCTGGAGATTTGTTAATGCAATCTATTCACGAAACAGGTGTTTTAAAAATGCCCCCATCACCTAACCCACCTCTAAACAGTAATCAGATAAATACAATACAACAATGGGTAAAAGAAGGAATGAAGAAGGGAATAGATTGCGAGGGTGAATGCGATACTTTAAATATTACTTATTCCAAATCTATTTTGCCTATCATACAAAACAACTGTTTAGGATGTCATACTACTGGAGATTTCCTAATGACAAGTTATGATAAAATAGCAACGATGGTAAATAATGGCAAGTTAACTTGCACCATTAACCAAAAAAATGGCTGTAAACCCATGCCTCCAACAGGACCTAAATTATCATCATGTAAGCTATTACTTATTAAAAAATGGATAGACGCAGGTGCACCAAATAATTAAATTACCATGAATACGAAATATATTATTTACTCTTTTGTTATCCTATTAATTTTCTCGATTAGTATTGATTTGATTGCCTCGCAAGGTGGTATTGCAGGAAGAACAACTTCTCCATCTGAAACGAGTTGCACTTCATGCCATTCAACTTATGCTATAAATTCTGGGAGTGGCTCTACAGTCATAACCCATAATATTCCAGCTAGTGGTTATTTACCTAGTACTAGCTATACAGTAAATGTAGTAATTTCACATACAGGAATGAGCGTTTTTGGTTTTGGATTTGAAGCATTGTCAAATACAAACACTTCTGCCGGAACATTAGTTGTTACAAATTCGACCACTATGAAATTATTATCTGCGAGCAATGGAAGAAGTAATATAGTTCATAAAACCAATGGTGGACTTGTTTCGAATACAAAAACATTTTCATTCACCTGGACTGCACCTTCAAGTAATATAGGTGTTGTAACATTTTATACGGGTGCAGTTGCCGGTAATAACAATGGTAACGAATTTAGTGATTACGTTTATAACACTTCACTACCCATATCCCCAGCAGCTAGTAATACAATTACAACAAGCACTGTAACTGGCAGCCCATTTTGTGCTACTTCATTAGGACTTTCAATTCCATTTACAGTTACAGGTGCTTTTAACTCAGGTAATATGTTTAACGCTCAGCTATCAGATGCGGCAGGTTCGTTTACAACATCTACTACCATTGGCAGTTTAAATACTACTTCAGCTGGTACAATAGTAAGTAACATTGCTTTGCCTAGCACTGCTGGAACGGCATATAGAATTCGGGTGGTATCAACAAATCCAGTAGCAACAGGCACAGATAATGGAAGCAACCTAACAATTATTGCAAAGCCAACTACTGCCAATGCCGGCATTGACCAATCTGTGTGTGCCGCAACAGCAACTTTGAGTGGAAATACACCAATAGTTGGTACTGGAGCTTGGACAGTTTTATCTGGAACGGCAATTATTACATCACCCACTTCTGCAAGCTCGGGTGTAACTGGATTAGGTACAGGAGCCAATTCGTTTATATGGCAAATTAGCAATAGCTCATGTAGCCCATCTTACGATACTATAGTAATAAATAGAGCATCTACTCCAACTGCATCTAATGCTGGAATTGACCAAACAGTTTGTACAAGTACTGGCACATTAAATGGCAATTTACCTTCAACAGGTTTAGGTATTTGGACTCTTGTTTCAGGAACAGCTACCATAAATAACCCAACTTTATATAATTCAACAATAAGTAATTTGGCAACTGGAGTTAACAAATTGGCTTGGACTATTACAAATGCTCCATGTGCTTTTAGCACAGATACGGTTATTATTAACAAGATAGCTGCTTTAACTGTTTCAAATGCAGGTTTAGATCAAAATATTTGCGGAACAACTACTACTTTAACAGGAAATACAGCCATAGTTGGAACTGGGCTCTGGTCTGTTTTAAGCGGAACCGTTTCTGTTACCAATTCATCAAATCATACATCTATAGTTTCGAACCTAAGTGCGGGAAACAATGTTTTGGTTTGGACCATATCTAATGGAATTTGTATTCCATCGACAGACACTGTTGTTCTAAATAGAGTAAATCCGCCAACGCCTGCCAATGCAGGTGCTGACCAAAATGTTTGTATAACTACAACTACTTTAAATGGCAACATACCAACATCAGGGTTAGGATTATGGTCAGTAATTGCTGGAACGGCAAGCATTAATAATTCAAGCGCAGCAAATTCAACTGTAAGCAATCTTTCTGCTGGTACTAACAAATTTGTTTGGGCAATAAGTAATCCACCTTGTGCTACAAGTTATGATACTGTCATTGTTGATAGAGCAGCAACATTATCAGTTGCCAATGCAGGTTTAGATCAAAATGCTTGTAGCAGCAATTCATCATTATCGGGTAATACCCCTGTAAGCGGTAGTGGTGTTTGGAGTGTTATTAGTGGCTCTGCAATTGTTGCAAATACAAGCAATCCAAATACATCAGTTAGTGGGTTAAGCATTGGCAATAATACTTTTGTTTGGACCATATCAAATGGAATATGCTCTCCAACTTCAGATACTATTGTTATAAAAAGGCTTGCACCTACAAGCATTGCTAATGCAGGTATAGATCAAACAATATGCACTGCATCATCTACTTTAAATGCTAACATTCCTTTGGCTGGAATAGGAACGTGGAGCGTAATTTCTGGAACGGGGAACATTACAATTAACACTTTATATAATTCGGGAGTAACTAACCTTAGTATAGGTATAAATACATTCGTGTGGACTATCAGCAATGCCCCATGCTCTTCTAGTTCAGACACCATTATTATTAACAAGGCTGGACAAATAACTATAGCTATTGCAGGTAATGATCAGACAGTATGTGGATCTAGTTCAACTACTCTTGAAGCAAATACCCCATCAAGTGGTAATGGAATTTGGACACTTGTTGGTGGTTCTGGAACATTCAATAATAATGCTAGCCCTTCTAGTATTGTTAATGGGTTAGGCATTGGCAGTAATATTTTTGTATGGACAATATCAAATGGTGTTTGCACTCCATCAACGGATACGGTTATCATAAACAAATACCTAAGTCCAACCCCTGCCAATGCCGGTACCAATCAAACTATTTGCTCTACCTCAGTTGTTTTAAATGCAAATATTCCCATTGTAGGCACTGGAATGTGGCAACTAGTAAGTGGCTCAGGAATAATATCAAACACAAGCAATCCAACTACAAATGTTAATGGATTAGGTAGTGGTGATAATATTTTTAAATGGGTAATTTCAAGTTCACCTTGCCCCTCATCATCAAGCGAGGTTACTATTACCAATTGTAATTTAAGCAGCACCATTGCTACTGGAAATGTAAATGGAAGTCCATTTTGCTCAAATAGTTCTTACTATATTTCTGTACCTTTTACAATTACAGGTAGTTACTCTGGATTTTATTCTTTAGAGTTATCTGATTCTTTAGGTAATTTTAATAGTGCAACAACAATTGGTGCTGGCACACAAAGCCCCATTAATGCCACCATTCCTTCTGCAACCCCTACAGGAAATAAATATAGGGTACGTATAAAAAATAGCAACCCTGCCATTATTGGGTCAGACAATGGTGTGAATTTGGCTATCAATGTTTGTCCAAACAATAGCCTTATTACAGGGAATATTATTGGCAGTCCATTTTGCAATTCTACTTCCTATTCGGTTTTAGTGCCTTTTGCTGCAGCAGGTGTATTTAATGGCTATTATACAGCCGAGTTATCAGATTCATTGGGAAATTTTACAAATCCAATTGTGATTGCTTCTGGTTCTGCAAGTCCACTATCGGGTTACATTCCATCCAATACCGGTAATGGCAATAAATACCGAATTAGGGTCCTTAACAGCAACCCTGCTTTTATGGGAGTAAATAATGGAATAGATTTAAGTATAAATACCTGTGTTAACAATAGCATTACAACCAGTACAATCAATGGTAGCCCATTTTGCGAAAACACTTCTTATGAAGTGCAAGTGGCATTTAATGCCATAGGAAGTTTTAGTGGATTTTATACCGCTCAACTGTCAGATGCAAATGGTAGCTTTGCTAACCCAACCCCTATAGGAATGGGTACTTCAAACCCTATTAATTGTACAATACCATACAAAACAAGCAATGGTAGTAATTATAGAATTAGAGTTACGAATAGCAATCCCTACACAATTGGTCAGGATAATGGAGCAAACTTAGATATTAACTCATGCGTGGTAATTGTTATTGACACTATTGCAGGTAGTCCATTTTGTTTAAATACTTCCTATAATTTGCAAATACCCTACAAAACCATTGGCTCTTTTACAGGCCCTATGATTGTTGAATTATCGAATTTTACTGGCAATTTCGAAAACCCTATTACCATTGGCTATGGTTACAACAGCCCTTTATCAGCCAAAATGCCTTCAGCATCAATCAGCGGCAATAACTACCATATCAGAATTAGGAATTATGACAATGGTGTATTTAGTAATAATAACAATAACAACCTATACCTAAACACATGCTCTAGCAGTGGTGTAAATGAAACGAGTGAACAAGGTTATTTAAAAATTTACCCTAATCCTTCACATGGAAATATTACTATCGTAGCAAACTATGAAGATGAATTTGTATTGGTTAATCAACTAGGGCAAACGATTAAACATTTCAAAACCGATACATCTAATAAGTTTCAACACACTGTTTCTGATTTAGATGCAGGTATTTATTTCATTTTGGGTAATCTTCAACACCACTTAGTGAGAGAGAAAATAGTCATAGTTAACTAAAATCATTACCTTTTCAATTTGTTTTTTAAGGCATATGTAAATCACGCTTTGCAAGCACCTAAGCTCGAGCTTAGTGGGACATTTCAAAGGTTTTGCAGAAGGCTTCTAAAGATTTGTGGAAATCCCTAAACTGGTTTAGCTCAAAGCTAAACTCACTGAGTTCGGAACTAGCTTGAGCTCCTTCCGAACTGGCTTAAGCTCCTTCTGAATGAGTACTAACTCTTTTTTTACGAGCCTTAGCTCGTTCTGAGCTAGTTCGAGCTCCTTCTGAACGAGTACTAACTCAATTTTTACTAGCTTAAGCTCCTCCTTGACGAGTACTAACTCACTTTTTACGAGCCTTAACTCGTTCAGAACTACTTTCAACTCGTTTCAAACTACCTCTAACTCCTTCTGAGCTACATTCAGTTCCTTCCAATCTATTAATAATAAATATTTGTGTTTCCTCCGAACTCTCATGAAAGTGAATTAGTGACTAATTAATAATAAATTGAAAATAAGCCTATGCAAAATTGGCACAAGCGATTCGAGCAATAACTAAACACAAGGCTTGCGCCAGCTTAGGAGCAGCAGCTGCCATTCAGGATTTATTTTATCCTCTTTACTTTCTTTAATCTCTTTGGGTTTTGTTTGGTATGGAATAAACTTAGTACTTCTATTTTATTCTTTTTAATTTTATAAACTATCAAATAGTTTTCCCAAACAACATTTCTGTATGATTTGTTTTTGGTTGTAAGAAATCTGCATTCAGGATGACTTAAATAATGTGGTAATATTCTTTCAACTGCTTGAAAGAAGGAATTATAAAACTTGTCAGCATAACGCTCTGAATACTCAGTAAAATAATAAAGGTATTCTTCTTTCAATTGAAAAAGAGCGTATTCTTTTATTTCAATTTCAACTCCTTTTTCCATGTATCTCTTATGCTTTTAGCTTTAGCTAATGGAATCGACTTTGAGTTCTCTGCTTCTTTTACAATAGCCTTCCACTCTTTCATTGTATCATGTTTTTCGATTTCAATAAAATCAATATTTTTTAGAAACTGAAGCAATGACTTGGCTTTACTTGTATGGTTGATTTTTAATAAATAATCCATTTACTACAAAAATTTATTGCACCAAATTTAAATATTCTAAGAATAGATTTGTAATGCATAAAAAAATATTTTAATCGTACTGCATATATCGTAGTCTAAGACTACTATTCATTTACCATCCGAAATCCCTTGGCTTTGGCTTGGCGACAGACTTCGGATAGTTGGGAATTCTTAAATTAACTGTTTAGCATTAAGTTCCTAATGAGCTACTTAATGCACTGCCATAGCATTTGGCACAAACGAGCAACATTATAACAGGACACAACGCTTGCATCGACCTAGATGGTTGTAATAATTAATAAAATGAACATCTCCATAAAAATAATTTAAAGCAAATAAATTTACCTTTCAAAAATTTCAATAAAAGTAGATTTTAGTATTTTTAGTATATAAACAATTTTTATTTAAAACAGCTGTAAAGTAAATATTTGGGGACACTACCACGAACTAATATTTATGATTTTAATATTAAAAGAAATCTATTTAACTGATAATTAAATATTTATTTGTCATATTTTTAAATAACAAATTAAATTTATTTAAT
>CAIVPY010000461.1 GCA_903907885.1 uncultured Bacteroidota bacterium | reverse complement strand
TCCACTCATCTTCTGGACTTATCCACTCTTCGCCTTCCATCATTTTACGGTATTCCATTAGTTCTTCACGATTGTATTTGTTGTTATAATCTGCAAGCAAATCTAACAAATAAGCAAGGTTAGCTTTTGGGTCTTCACCTTCGGTGTATTCAAAAGTATAACTACCATTTTCTTCAATGTTTTCGTAGGCCAATCTTACCATACGCACAAAACCCGGCTCGTTAAGATTGGTTTTGATAAACTCTCTTAATTCTTTTAATTGTGTTACTAAGCTTTCAGCGTCAAAGTCTTTTTTGGCTAAGGTTTTCTTAATGCTTTGTATTATTTGATTCATGTATTTTATTTTTTTCGGGTGCAAAATAGTTTTATTCGTCTTAAGCACAAAAATTAAAGCCGTAAATCATAGTATTGTGATAAAAAAAATTCTATGAAAATTATTTTAACAATCACTTTGCTCATTATTTCTAATGACTTTTTCTTGAATGGTATTGGGAGCTATTATTACATTTAGAGAAGATTAGTTTGCCATATTTCTATTTTAAACATTGCCAATCTGTAAAAAGATATTCGTCAATATCATAATTACTATTTTTTGTATGCGTGTGTTTTTGAATAGGATAACCATTTGATAACACATATGTATATTCTATGTAGTTGTTTGTAGAATCGTTCATAAAATTAACTTTTAGCAATAGATTTTTACTACACTTACCTGTTCTTTCAGCCCATTCAGTCCAAGCAGCCTCTTTGTTTTCAATGTTTAAATCATAAACTAATTTTGAATTGAGAGTTGTGTCGGTGGATGTAATACCCCATACTTCAACTAAATTGTCATTTTCATATACATATTTACTACCATATCCCTTATCTCCGTATGTATAGAAAATTAAATGATTGTATTCGTCATATGTATATCTATATATCATAGTGTGGTCACTATAAAAATTATGAACAAAACTATACTTCATATTGATGAAACCGTTTTTACCAACCACAGATTTGTCAATTACCAATGAACCCGATTCTATATCAGGAACTGTATACGTTTCAATAATGGTATCTCCCGAATATGAATAAACTTTATCGACTACCTTATTATCATTATTGATGTAATAAGTACATTTAATCCTGCCATCCAAATTATATTCATAGTATAATCCATTATCTAATATTTTTAGACAAGGATGATTTGAAATGTTTATGGTTTTAATCTTTTCATCTTTTTTACAAGATGAAGTAAGAAGGAAAACAAAAATGAACAATATAGAATATGTAAGCTTCACAAATGACATATTCAAATGTAAACCAATTTATTGGATGTAAGAATGTTGAAAAACTGAATTATGAATAGTTTAACAAAATAATTCGAAAATCACATGTTATTAGCACTGGAATTAAGTTTGTGTCAGATTTTTTTCAGTACAAGCATTAATACTATTTTACAAAAAATTCTATATTGCTTTGTAAAATTATTACAAGTTAACCGAGTTAAATAGAATTAAGTAAATTGAATCCAAAAGTTGATGAATATATGAACTCTGCCCAAAAGTGGCAGGAAGAGATGCTAAAATTGAGAACGATTGTGCTCGATTGTCATTTGACCGAAGAGGTAAAATGGGGACAGCCTTGTTATACTTTTAAAAACAGTAACATCGTGTTAATTCATGGGTTCAAAGAATATTGTGCACTTTTGTTTATGAAAGGTGCTTTGTTATCTGACACTCATGGTATTTTGATACAACAAACGGAGAATGTGCAGGCAGGGCGACAAATTAGGTTTATAAATGTGAAAGAAATTGAGCAGCAGGAAACCCTATTGAAAGCCTATATTTACGAAGCTATTGAAGTTGAAAAAGCAGGTTTAAAAGTTAATTTTAATAAAGATGTTGAACTTGTCCTGCCAGAAGAGTTTAGGAAGAAATTAGAGGAGATGCCTTTACTAAAATCTGCTTTTGAAGCATTAACACCAGGAAGACAAAGGGCATACAATTTATATTTTTCGACACCCAAACAATCTAAAACTCGTGAATCGAGAATTGAAAATTACATCCCAAAAATTATCAATGGTAAAGGATTGAATGATTGCACCTGTGGATTATCTAAAAGGCTACCTATGTGTGATGGTTCTCACAAAATTATTCGATAAAAAATAAGCGTTTCAAAAACCCTTACTCATCCTCCCCTTTGGTCTTGTTAATTTTAAGAACAGATCCTGGAATTAGTTTTTGTCTAGCTTTCAAGTTGTTCCAAGTGCAAATGTCCTCAGGTTTTACAGCATATTTGATGGCTATGCTCTCAATGCTCTCATCCTTCTCTACCTTATGTTCTATAATTGGCATTAGGTCTTCCTTAGGCATATCACCCAAAGAGGTTTGACTTAAACTAAGGGTATCGTTTACAACCTTGCTGGCCAATTCGCTTTGCATAATTCTATCTTTAGGTAAGGCAATGTAGTAAGATTTTCCTGGGACTACATTTATATATGCCTTACGCAGCCAAGGATTTAGAAGTTTTAGCAGTTTGTAATTGCAATTGTTGTGTATGGTCCATTCGCTTAATTCTGATATGCTCAAATCCACCTTAACTTTAACACTAGGTACTTCTTTGTAGTAATGGTTTGTTGGGATATAGAAACCAAATTTTGTTGGGTTTTCGCATATCTCTTTAATGGCAATGATGCGGAACAAATAGCGTGCGGTTTCAACATTCAAATACAAATCAAAATAACTTTTCATTTGCTGGTTTTGCATTTGCCGTCTTACCCCTTCAATACCCATGTTATAACTGGCAGCCACCAAGGCCCAATCGTTAAAAATGGCATAGGCTTCTTTAAAATACAAACATGCAGCTTGTGTAGCTTTTTCAAGATGATAGCGTTCGTCCACATCTTCGCTCACATCTAATTTATACCTTTTGCCTGTTTTATCTAAAAACTGCCAAAAACCCGCTGCACCAGCGGGAGAGCTTACATTTTGCAAACCACTTTCGGCCATGGCTAAGTATTTAAAATCAGAAGGAATATTGTTTTGTTTCAGGATTATATCAATCGTTGGCAAGAATCTTTGACTACGTTTTAAAAGCATTAAGGTTTGTGATTGCCAATACACATTGGTCAATATTTCACGGTCGTAGCGCTCGGCTACATCATATTCTTTTAACGGAATGCTTACACCAGCAAAGCTTACCTTTTGAGGAATAGGCAAAGAATAGATGCGGTAGTTTTGTTCAAACTCCTGTTTTTGCTTATCGTCATCAGTTAAGGTGGCATAAATAAACATGCCACTGGCAAATGCCAAAGCTATAAAAATAAAAAACCTAATTTCGTGTTTAAATGCCATGATGCTTGACTATTAAAATGGTGAACTTGTTACATGAAGGTTGTTTCCTTCTTGTCTAACATAATATTGTTTCAATGGTCTACTGGCTGGACCTTGTTTTACCGTACCATTTAACAAATAAAAATGCGAATCGCAACATTTGCTAAAACTCTTGCTATATTGACCACAACGCATGAAGGTGTTATTGCTATCTACACTTACATAACTGCACGAACTATCGGTTTTATATGGGCAGGTTCTGTCGTAAGCCACATATTCATCAAAATTTCGGTAAACAATAATACCTCTGTATCCTCCTTGTTGGTATATCCAACCTTGAGGAAAAAGTAATGGTGAGGCGGAAGGCAAACTTAAATTGATATAAAAATCTACATTTAAGGATGGAAAGAAATCAGTATTGGGGTCTATCCCATTGGCACTTTTACCACAATCGGAAAACAGGGTGATTGCAGAAAATAAAACAATGAGTATTTTATTCATAACTATAAAAACCCTTTCCTGTTTTGCGGCCATGCAAGCCAGCATCCACTTTTTGTTGCTGTATGCGACTTGGTCTAAACTTTCCGTCTTGGTGAAACAAATTGTAAATTGACGAGGTTACCGAAAAGTTAGTATCAACACCTATTAAGTCCATTAACCTAAACGGCCCCATTTTAAATCCTGAGCTTTCAAGAAGTGCATCAATATCTTCGTGGCATGCCACATTTTCTTCAAGTATTTTCAGTCCTTCAACATAATAATGACGGGCTACACGATTTACAATAAAACCAGGAGCGTCTTTGGCCATCACACAGGTTTTTCCCATTCCTTCAATTAAAGATTTGCATTGTTGTGCTATCTTATCATCCGTGTGAGCACCACTAATAATCTCCACCAATTTCATGATGGGTGCAGGGTTGAAAAAATGTATACCCAATACCCTTTCAGGATGCGGAATTTTGGCTGCTACTTGTGTTACAGGAATAGACGAGGTATTGGTGGCTAATATGCAATCTGGGTTATTTATAGCAGCCACATCATTAAAAAATTTATGTTTTATATCTAGCCTCTCAACCACAGCCTCAATAATTAAATCAGCTATTACCTCATTAATGTTTGATGTGTATGAAATTAAACTAACAATACTTGCTTTTTTATCTATTGATATTTTTCCTTTTTCAATTAAAAACTGTAACCCTTTTTCGGTTGAGGCTTTTGCTTTGTCAAGCATCGCATCATTTATATCAAACAAAATGGTTGTATATCCGGCTGTGGCACACACCTGAGCTATTCCCGAACCCATGGTTCCGGCACCTGCAATGGCAATGGTTTTTATGCTATTCATGAAAACAAAAGTATGGTTTTAAATCAAATATATTTTAATGGCTGAAGTTTCATAACACAATCTGTAGCAAATTGGGTTGTTAATTGACCAAATCAGACAGACCCATTTTTAAAATTGATTCAAAGCAAAACATATTTCATAATGCCAAATAGATTTTAAATCGAAAGCATTGTATAATTGCAGCAGATGAGAAAAATCGTTTTGTTGTTAATCTGCATAGATGTTTTTTGTTGCAACGCCATTGCACAAAAAGACAGCAATTATATTGTTCAATTCGAAAGACCTTATAATATTCAATTTAACAGCTGGGTAAATAATTTTGATTTTTACATCAACCCGCCAAGATTCTCTAATTCCCAGAGATTATTGCAGCTTTCGCCCAACTCGAGTTGGCAAACAGGTTTGTCTTTAGGTTTAAAATATGTTACAGTATCTTTTGGGGTGCAGGTGCCTGCCACTAACCGAGATGAAAAAACCTTTGGTCGGACCAATTTTTACGATTTTTCATTCAGTTATTATCAATCACGTTCGGGTGGCGAGATTTATTCACGTTCATTTAGTGGCATATATCGCAGCACAGGGGGCAGGGATACAAGTATTGCCAAATTACCTGATGCCAATATTCAAACTCATGGGGTAATCTTGTATTACAATTTCAACCACCGTAAATTCTCGTATCGCAGTGCTTTGAGTATGGCTGAGTTTCAAAAGAAATCTTCTGGTGCATTTCTTTTGATGTTAAACCTTGGTTATAGAAAAATAGATTCTCCCCAACCGCTTATTCCCTCTGAGATTGATAATGTGAAAAACTATGGTGAACTTACAGGAATGAGAAGTTTGAGCATGACACACGTAAATTTTAGACCTGGATATGCTCATAATTTCTGTATGAAAGGGGGTTCTTGGTTTGTTTCTCCTTCTGCTTTTGCAGGTCTAGGATTAGCCTCATATCACATCAAAAGTGTGGCGATTAATAGTAGTGGCATTAGCCCTGAGTTTGATGCTCATGCCAAACTTTCTATAGGGCGAAATGGCAAGCAATATTTTTTTAATGTGTTTGCTACCTATGATGCCAATTTAAACATGTTTGGCTATCCTAATTTTGTTGCTTTTCAGTCAACAAGTGTTGGTTTCAATATCGGTTTTCGTTTTCACAAATTAATTTCTTCCATCAAATGGTTATAGGCAAAAGAATCACTTTGCTTTTTTTCTTTAGCCTGATAATCTTTGGTGAAGCCAATGGACAAAAGAAAGGCAAACTTGAGAAGTTATTAGATAAAGTGTATGACAAGGTGGAAGGTGACACCAGCAAGCCTAACAAAAAGTATTTTGTTGCCTTGCCCATTTGGGGGCTTTATCCCGAAACAGGTTGGCGTTTGGGTGTGAGTTTGGTCTATTTATTTCATACCAAAAAAGATGCTATTACCCGACCTTCTTTACTTAGATTAAATGGGCAATACACACAAAATCACCAAAGCAGTATCAAACCCTATTTTGATATTTTTACCAACCGAAACAAGTTCAACATCAAAGGTTCATACACCTATACCAAATTTATCGAAAACTATTGGGGCATTGGCAATACCCAAACAGATGCCAGCAAAGAGTTGTATGACTTTACACTAAACAAAATGCAGTTGCGTGGCACCTATCAAGTATATAAAAATGTATATGCGGGTATCAATATCGAAACAAACAAAATGAGTGAATTGGGTTTTATGGATGGCAGTGCGATGAAATCCTCAAACATCTTAGGAGTAAACAACAGTTTTACAGCAGGTGCTGGTGTGGTATTAAGTTTTGACAACCGCGACCATATTTATTATCCACTTCATGGACATTTGATTGACATAAGCACCCTATTTAATAGCAAATCAATTGGAAGTACTTACGAGTTTAACAACCTTACCATTGATGCGCGCAGCTATATAAAGTTATGGAAATACAATGTGTTAGCACTTCAAGCTTTTGGCAATTTTAATGAGGGTAATATTCCCTTCAGACAGATGGGAACCATTGGCAGCGATATGTTTATGAGGGGCTACTACAATGGGCGATTTAGAGATAATCATGCATTGTCTGTACAAGCCGAATTGCGTAAGCAAGTTTGGGGACCCATTTCGATGGTACTTTTTGTAGGAGCAGGTAATGTTGGCAATAAGCTGAGTAATTTAATGGATAACATAAAGCCCAACTATGGTATAGGAATTAGAGGTATTGCCATGCGCAAAGAGCGTATTAACCTACGAATAGATTATGGACGTGGCGAGAATGGCATTCAGGGAATGTACTTTACTTTGGGCGAAGCCTTTTAAAATCTTCAGCACTTTCGCAAATGGTTTTGTTTTGATTAAATCATTATGTTAACGTTTTTGTGAGTTTTACTCTAATCTTGAGAATTTGCTTTATCATTTTGTTTAGGAGTTCTTGGTGTGTTTTCAAGAATTTCTTCCCGGCATTTTGTTCTAACCGCTGTGCGGATATGCTGCCACATTAGGGACTGGTGCGGTTTTGTAAGCCGCACTTGGCTACTATAAGTCTTTGTAATGCGTAAAATACCAATACCATTTCATACATTTGTTTTACAATAAGCATTACAAATGCTTATTGTAAATGATTCGGGTGGTAAATCCGTACCAGCAACAATTTTACGAACCGAACTCAACATAGAACTGAATAGCAATTTTAACGACACTACAATGGTAAAAATATATTTGAATAGCATAGTAAAGCAAATGAGAAATCATACTGCTACCCTTGACAATTCAAACATACTTGTTGATAAACCTTGGGCACTTATAGACGATGAAAATGAATTACAAAAATTGATTTTCAAGAAAGATCAAAAACTCATAATGTCAAAAAATGGACAAGTGCAAATTGGCAAGTGGGAATATTTCCCAGAAGCTAAAGCATTATTAATTGATAGAAACATTGATAAAATACTTTGCAATGAAGCATTCATTGACAATGGTGTAATGATTTTAAGGTTAGACGGAACAGACAATCGTTTTTTTATTTTAGCAAATGAGAATGTAATACCTGACTTGAATGTTAATGAATATCTAAAAAACCTACTTTATCGGAAGCTTCAGATACGGGAGAGGAAACTTATTGACGGTAAGATATTAGAAGTTGCAGGAGTAGAAGAGTGGGACCATCCGCATATTGGCAATAATGTAACAGTTGATGCCGAAGAAATAGAAGATGGAAAATATCAATTAGAGAACGAAAAAAAGTATTTTGAAATTAAACAAGGTAAAATAATACAAATATTAACTGAGACTACTTATACAAATCCTGACAATATTGATATTGTTATTCAACAAAGAGATTCTAATTATATTTCTTATGGAGATTGTGTTTTCATAGACAATAAAATAGCGAACGACCAAACTATAAATTTCAGTAAAAGAAGAAAATTAGTTATTCAAAACGGAAAGGTTGTAAGAACTGAAAGCAAGAATAAAATCAGGAGATATTTTTCAAATATGTTTAAGAAAACAGTTTCGGACGACTTTAATGAATGATACTTTGTCCAAGGTTGGTATCCTTACCAATCCTTCCACCTATCAAAATAGATTTGGTTTGAGGGGACACAAACCAAGGAGAAATCAATATTCGCCCTATTATATATGCTCGAAAAAAGGATAATGTAAAAAATAGTCTATTGCTTGTAACAATTGTCTCTTATTATCAGATTTTTAAAATTTCGCTTTCCAATATCAATCCTAAAAGCAATATTTGAACGAATTTGAGTTTTAAGCCTACACATATCAGCAAGTATATTTTTATTGCCTTTTTGTTGCTTCCCTTGCAGCAAGTTTTTGCACAGGGTATCAATACCACTTTTGGGCAAAACCGTGTTCAATTTGGCGAGTTTGAATGGAGTTATGTAAGAAGTGAAAACTTTGATTCATACTTTTATAAAGGTGGAAGAGAATTAGCCACTTTTGCAGCCAAGTATGCCGAAGAAAACCTGAGTGCTTTAGAAACGGTTTTAGATCATCGCCTGAGTGGACGTATAGAAATCATTTGCTATAACACCCTTGGCGATTTTAAACAAAGCAATTTTGGCCTGGAAGAGATTGCCCAAAATACGGGCGGTTACACCCAAGTGGTAAACAACAAAGTGTATATTTACTTCAATGGGGATCATGGCGATTTTGTAAGGCAATTGAAAGATGGTATGTCTTTGGTATTGCTTAATGAGTTGCTGTATGGTGGCTCTTTTCAAGAGCGCATTCAAAGTGCCACTTTGCTCAATTTGCCTCAGTGGTATTTGCGTGGATTGACAAGCTATATTTCAAAACCATGGGATGCGGATATGGACAACCGGATGAAGGATGGTTTGCTTTCAAAAAAATTAATGAAGTTTAACCGACTAAACAACAAAGATGGGGTGTTTGCGGGTCATAGCATTTGGAAGTTTTTGGTTGACAAATATGGGGCTGAAGTAATACCCAATATGGTTTACATCACACGCATAACTCGTAATTATGAAAATGCATTCATTTACGTTACGGGATTGAAATTTAAAGACCTCCAAAAAGAATGGCTTGATTATTATAAAACACTTTATTTAAAAGAAGAGACTGGTCGTAGCTTGCCATTGGCTGAGTTAAAAATTAAACGTAAGCAAGCCCAATACATTCAACCAGAAATGAAGGTAAGTAGCAAAGGAAATTACTTGGCCTTTACCACCAATAAAAATGGCAAATACAAAGTGTGGTTGTTTAATACCAAGACAGGTAAATCAAAAAAAATATTTAAAGGTGGAATAAAATATAATCAACTAGAAGTTGACCATTCTTTTCCCCTTGTAACTTGGCAACAAGGTGGCGACAAGTTGGGAATTATTTATGAAAAAAGAGGTTATGTATATTTGAAGTTAAGCGACCTTGTTACCAAAGAAAAAACAGTTATTCAGTTCCAAAAATTTGAAAAAATAACAGGAATAGATTTTAGTGACAATGGCAGAACGATTGTGTTGTCGGCTATTCGTAAGGGGCAAAGTGATTTATATACTTTTGATATTCCAAGCAGACGAGAAAGACAGCTTACAAACGATTTTTATGATGACATAAATCCTCGTTTTGTTGACTATTCGAGCAAGGTAGTTTTTAGTTCCAATAGAAACACAGATTCTTTATCTCAGCCTGTAATTCCTAAAATCTACGAGACCAATAATTTCGACATATATCAATATGATTTAGAAAGTAAAAATGGTATGCTAAAACGTATTACCCGCACCCCAAATATTAACGAAACCCAGCCTATTGATTTCAATAGAAATTACATGGCCTACCTTAGTGATTATAATGGTATAAAAAACCGCTATGCCGCAAGGGTTGAAGAGGAGTTTGATTACAACGAAATTCAAATAAAATATTTCGATTCAACGTATAAAAACACAGATACCCTATATTATTTTGAGGAGAGTATTCCGCAAAAAGGAAAAACATTTGACTACAATGGAAAGCATATTGTTTTAGATACAACCGTTGAAAAGATTGATACCATTGTTCATACAAAAGACATTGTTTATACCTATCCGCTTACAAATTTTACACGCAACATCCTAGCCCATGATGTATCAGTGCAGGCCAAAATGGTGTATGATTTAATGCTTGTAAACAATAAGTATTATATAAAAATGACACCATTGAGCAAGTCGGTGGAAGAAGATAGTAAAGCTGTAGAAACCTATCCAAACATGTTTAGATTGAAGAGCGGATATGCCACTACACAGTTTGAGCCAGGGAGGAAAGAATACAGAAGATTGCCAGGCTTTGCACAGCCTGTTCAGGAAGTTAAAGAAGAAACCGAAACACGCATTCCACTTGATACCACAGGTTATTTTTTTGTTAGCGAGTTTACCAAACCTGATTATAAAAAACCTGCCTATATGGTATTGCCAAAGTTTGGTTCATCACTTAAAAATGGGGCTAATAAAAACAATGTGAAACTTACTTCTCCACGTTTTTATGATATTACTTTTTTTGCTGATGAATTGGTAACTCAATTGGCAGATAATTCCATCATTAATACCTATTACCAGCCTATATCGGCTGCAGGTGCACAATTGTTTAATCCTGGTTTGAATGGCTTATTCAAATTAGGTATGGTTGATTTATTTGAAGACTATCGTTTTGTGGGTGGGCTTCGCATCAGCTACGATTTAAGTGGTTTCGATTATTTTGTTTCGTTTGAAACGCTAAAAAAACAATTGGACCACAAATTTCAATTCTATCGCCAATCGAGAGCAGGTGTAAGTCCTGAAGGTTATAGTGCAAGAAGTTTATCGCACGAGCTAAGATACATAACCAAATTTCCAATAAGCCAAACCAGTAGTTTTAGATTAAACATTTTTGGTCGTCAAGACCGTGATGTCTATAAGGCAAATAACCAAGTTTCGCTTGAAGCCCCTGATAGAATTACCAATTGGGCTGGATTAAAACTAGAATATGTGTTTGATAATTCTGTACCTAAAGGACTAAATCTTTGGAATGGCACTAAGTTTAAAGTGTTTTACGAAAAGTATATTAGCGTTGATAATAGCGATTTGCAAATGAATGTATTGGGTTTTGATTTGAGGCATTACGAAAAAATTCATAGACAAATTATTTGGGCAACTAGAGTTAGCGCCAACACTTCATTTGGACCAGGCAAGGTAGTATATTATTTAGGTGGGGTAGAAAATTGGATAACCCCTCGATTTAACAATGATATATCCACCTCTAGCGATCAAAATTATATTTTTCAAGCATTGGCTTGTAACCTTAGGGGTTTTGACCAAAACATTCGCAATGGAAACACCTTTGCAGTTATCAATACCGAAATACGTTTCCCTGTGTTTCAATATGCCTTTAACCGACCTTTGCGAAGTGAGTTTCTGCATAATTTCCAAGTGGTGCCTTTCTTTGATATTGGCTCGGCTTGGGTGGGTGATAATCCTTATAGCGAAGACAACACCTTTAATCAAAAAATTATTGATGTCAAACCTATTAGAGCTAAAGTAATAAACGTGCGCGACCCAATTGTAGCTGGCTATGGCGGAGGATTAAGAACCAAATTAATTGGATATTTTGTTCGCTTTGATGTGGCTTGGGGCATACAAGATGGTGAGGTTAACAAAAAGCCAGTGTATTACGTGAGCTTGACTCAGGATTTTTAGGTGAATAAATAATACATTGATTTTTGTGGATTAATAAATCTATTATTTTTAATATGCCATATTGTAATTTGCAAGCCACATTTTATTTTGAAAATATCAGACATCATACCAAAACTAATAGAAGGAGACAGACGGGCTTTAGCTCGTGTTATTTCATGGGTTGAAAACGAAAGCCTAGGATATGATGAAGTGCTTCAGCAATTGCATTTCAACAAAAACATTCCTATCATAGGTATTACAGGTCCACCTGGTGCTGGCAAAAGTACTTTGATAAACGCTTATACCAAATACCTAATTGAGCAAAATAAAAAAGTAGCCATCATTGCAGTTGACCCAAGTTCGCCTTTTAACAAAGGGGCTCTAATGGGCGATAGGTTGCGTATGAGCGAACATTTCTTGCATCCTAATGTATTTATACGAAGCATGGCAACCAGAGGAAGCCTTGGAGGACTTGCTCCTAAAATATTTGAAGTAGCTGATGTTATTCGAGCTTCTAATTTTGATTATATCATTATCGAAACAGTGGGTGTAGGACAAAGTGAGGTGGAGATAGCAGCCTTAGCAGATACTACGGTTTTGGTATTAGTGCCCGAAGCTGGTGACGATATTCAAACCATTAAAAGTGGGGTGATGGAAGTGGCTGATGTGTATGTGTTGAACAAAGCTGACCGAGATGGTGCAAACACCTTTTATAAAAACCTAACCCTACTTGCCCAAAACAATATGAGTGAACATTGGGAAGCACCCGTGGTTAAAACCATTGCTTCGAAATATGAAGGTATGAAAGAGTTGGATGAAGCCATATCTAAGCACTTCAAATCGCTACACAACAACCAAAGACGATTGCTATTGCTAGCCGAAAAAGCTTTACTATTCATCAAAAACATTCGTAGTAAGGATGTACATATTGAACAAATTGCCAAAGAATTAGAAGCAGTTTACCAAAACGAAAACTTTAATATCTATCGTTTTGTTAAGAAATATATTTAAAAATCATACATGAAAATAGCCATCCTTTCGGGCTCAGCCCGGACCAATAACAATACTTTACGAGTAGCCAAAGCATTATCAAACGAACTATCAACCCTCCACGATGTAAGTATAGTTGATTTTGTTAATTACGATATTCCTTTGATGGTACAAGGAAGTTTGAACAAAGAAGCATTAAGCGAATTTCAAAAACTTTTGGTGCAAACTATAGACGAAGCCCAAGTGATAATTACCCTTTCGCCCGAATACAATTGGAGCATCACCCCTGAGTTGCTAAATATGTACCACGCTTTGGGTGTAAAAGATTTTGCCCATT
>CAIVPY010000460.1 GCA_903907885.1 uncultured Bacteroidota bacterium | reverse complement strand
CCATCCTTGCGGACAGCCTCTTAAAGCTAATTTGAACTTAATGATTTATCTAAGCGTTTTAACGTTTATTGCATTAATTCCTTTTTGACCTCTTTCAGTTTCAAACTCTACTTTGTCGTTTTCTCTGATACGGTCGATTAAACCTGATGAGTGTACGAAAATGTCTTCACGTCCTTCGTTAGGAGTGATAAATCCAAAGCCTTTAGTTTCGTTAAAAAACTTTACTGTTCCTTCTTGCATTGTGTTATTTTATTTAAAATTAAGTGTGCAAGATAGGTAATTAATTGACAAACAAGTTTTTTATTTATTACAACATCAAATATTCACCTCTCATCATAGGTAATATGGGTGTTAAATTTTTTTGCAAGCAAAATTTCACATCATCGGTTTGGCTATTAAGTAAAGTAAAGCGTTTTGAATGTGATGATTTTCGCACTATATTTTCTATATCGTTTTTACTTGTTTCATACAGAATTTCTGAACTCAAAGCGGCATCACATTCGATAATATAATATTGTTTAATTTTATTAAGCACAGCGCCTGCAAACAAAGTATCTTCTATATTGTATTTATCTTTCCAACCTGAACAAAGTAATATTACTGATTGGTTTTGATTAATTAACCAATTACACAGCACATCAATATTTAAAAACGAACCAATCACAATTTGGGAAGCTTCCATTTTTTGGGATAGCTTGATGGCCTTGGTGCCATTGGTTGTAGTAAATGCAATGCTTTTGCCAGCCAGCAATGGGTTTTGATACTCGAATGGCGAATTGCCCATATCAAACCCTTCAACTTTAACAGCATTTCTTTCGGCCGAAATTATAAAGTCAAAATCTTTAAATATCTTACATTCTTCAACACTCGACACTGGCAAAATGCGTTTCACACCTGTTTGAAAAGCAACACACATTGTACTAGTTGCTCTAAGAATGTCTATGACTACAACAATCTTACCTTTCGCCTCATATAAAGGTAGAAGGGCTGGTGTAAATACTACTTCTATTGTTCTCAATTATTAGTAAATTATTTTTTCTTCAACGCTAAGATAGAGAAATCACTATTTTCTTTCTTAATGATATTTGTTAAATGTCCCAAACCTGATATTTCCATTTCAACAACATCTCCATCCTGAAGCCATTGTGTTTGATAGTTGGCATCATTTAACAAGCCTGTACCATTTAATTCAAGGAAACAACCAGTACCCACAGTTCCACTGCCAATAATATCACCAGGCAAAATATCTGCACCATAAGCACAACGTTCAACAATCTCTGCAAATGTCCAATCCATATCCCCCATATTGCCTTCACTCACTAATTTACCATTCACCCAACATTTCATACTTAGGTTATACGCATTCCCTACATGACCTTCTTTAGCTGATATTTTATAAGATTCCAATTCGTCTGGGGTTACAAAATAAGGTCCTATAACGGTTGAGAAATCTTTACCTTTGGCTGGACCAAGATTCAATAGCATCTCTTCCATTTGTAATGTTCTTGCGCTCATATCATTCATAATCATATAACCTGCAATGTATTTGTCAGCATCAGCAGCTTTAACATTTCTACCTTTTTTACCAACGACAATGGCTGCTTCTAATTCGAAATCTAATTTCTGAAAATGGTCTGGCATACATAATATTTCACCAGGACCTTGCACTGCATTATGATTGGTGAAATACACTATAGGATACTGATCAAATTCTGCTATCATATCAACTTTTCTGTTTCTGCGAGCAGCAGCTACATGTTGTCTGAAAGCATATCCATCTCTACATGAAGTTGGCTGCGGAACTGGAGCTTCAAGAGTAACTTCGGCTTCTAATGTATATGGCTTGCTTACTTTACCTAATTTGATTTGTTCATCCCATTTTTTAGCCTTTTCCATCATACTTTCACCAGCAAATAAAAACTTGCGCATCTTGTCTGGAAAAGAATTGTCTAGATCTTTTAACGAATAAATTTTTTCTTCTTGAATTATGCCTAAAAGGCTTGTTTTATTGTGTATGTAGCTTACTAATTTCATTTCAATATGTATTTATAATTT
>CAIVPY010000459.1 GCA_903907885.1 uncultured Bacteroidota bacterium | reverse complement strand
CTTAGGGACTATAAAGTAAAATTCAACAATTCTTCAGAAACACTTAGAAAGGTGTTTTTAGAAACAAAAGACATGGAAACTTTTGTTAACTACTCCAAACTTACAAATCCATCAATAGAGGATGACAAGAATGCCCTTTTGGCTTTATATGAAGAATTGATAGCCGATAGCGAGTTTTTCAATTTCTTTCTTGAAGAAAATTATGCTAATTGGGAGGATGATATGGTGATGGTAACTCAGGCGTTGCAAAGAACCATCATTGGACATAAAAACGGTGGAGCAGATTTTCAATCTAGTTTTTATAAAGATAAAGAGGAAGATTTGCGTTTTGCCAAAGATCTGTTTTACAAAACTATTGAGCAAGATGAAGAATTTACCATTTTGATTTCGGCAAAAGCACAAAACTGGGAAAGCGACCGTATTGCGGTGGTTGATTTATTGTTAATGAAAATGGCTCTTTGCGAATTGATGTATTTTAGTCAAATACCAGTAAAAGTGACCATTAACGAATATTTGGAATTGGCAAAATTATATAGCACACCTCAAAGCCACGGTTTTATTAATGGTTTGCTTGATAAGATACAAATAGACTTACAAAAACAAGGTAGAGTAGCCAAAGCGGGTAGAGGTTTAGTAGAATAATTATTAAAAAATATGAAGAAAATAATCATCGCAATTTTTGTTTTGTCAGTTACAGCTTGTGGAGGTAATTCTAATAAAAAGGCATCTAGTGACTCAGTAAATAATGCGGCAACAGCTGAAAATCCTGAAGCGATTGACGAGAATGCTCCAGCTTTGACATTTACTGAAAACATGTTTGATTTTGGAACCATTAACGAAGGTGAAAAAATGACACATCAGTTTGTTTTTAAAAACACAGGCAAAAGCGATTTGTTAATTAGTAATGCTGCAGCAAGTTGTGGATGCACTGTTCCAACTTGGCCCAAAGAACCTATTAAACCAGGTGCTGAAGCCACGCTTGATGTTACTTTTAACAGCGAGGGGAAACCTGGACATGTAGAAAAAACCGTAACTGTTACTGCTAACACTCGCCCAGTAGAAACCATTGTGTTAATTAAAGGTCAGGTAACACCAAAAACTAATAATAACAATAATTAATCGTATAAAATAAACAAACAATAAATATGTACAACATCATCTTAATGTCGGCACCAGCTCCTGGTAGCAATCCCATCATGAGTTTTTTACCTCTTATTTTAATTATGGTGGTTTTCTATTTTTTTATGATTTATCCTCAACAAAAAAAGATGAAAGCCCAAAAGAAATTTCGCGAATCAATTGACAAAGGATTTAAGGTAGTTACCATTGGTGGTATTCATGGTAAAATAGTTGAAATCAACGATAACTATTTTATAATCGAAACCGAAGGAACTCGCATTCGTATTGACAAAACCGCTGTTTCTATGGAGGCTTCTCAAACCATGAATACACCTGCTAAAGAAGAGAAGAAGTAGTTTATTGGTTTAATGATTCATAGTCGTTCGTTTCAAGGATTATTATTTGCTGAACAACATTGAACCGAAAACCAAGTTGCTGTGAACTGAAATGAAAAAAATAGGCCTTACAGGAAACATGGGTAGTGGTAAAACTACCGTTGCCAAAATTTTTGAGCAATTAGGTGTTTCTGTGTATAGTTCTGACGAGAGGGCCAAAAAATTGATGGTGGAAAACAGCGCTATTATTAAAGGTCTTACACAATTATTAGGTGATGAGGCCTATACGCCAGATGGTCAATTAAATCGGACATATATTTCGTCTAAAATTTTTAACAGTAATGAATTACTTGAAGGGGTGAATGCCATCGTTCACCCTATTGTTTTTAGTGATTTTGATACTTGGCTTCAGAGCCACCAATCTGAACCCTACATCCTAAAAGAAGCTGCTATTATGTTTGAAAGCGATTCATACAAAAAAGTAGATAAAGTCATTATCGTTACTGCACCTGATTCCATTCGAATAGAGCGCTGCATGAAAAGAGACCATGCAAGCTATGAAGAGGTGAGTAGACGAATGAGCAAGCAAATGCCTCAATGCGAAAAAGAAAAATTAGCCAATTATATTATCAATAATGATGAAACTGAACTTCTAATACCTCAAGTGCTAAAATTAGATGCTTTGTTTCGAGCCTAATTAGTCGACCCTCAAAAACAATTGGAAGGCAGTAATATCAACACAGAAAGAAAAAAAATGGGTATAAAAAACTGCAAGGTAAAAGAAAAAAGATAATCAAAACTTGCAGATTTGCATATGTTATCAAAAGTAAAATCTACATCACAAATAGGATTTTTTTCAAGTTTTGAAGATCAACTAGATCATAAACATCCACTATTTCAGTTAGCCTCAGTTATCAATTGGTCAATGTTTGAGGAGTCATTTTCAAAGCATTATAGTTTAACACAAGGAGCCCCATCCAAGCCAATTAGGCTCATGGTATCATTATTAATTTTAAAACAACTGAGGAACTTGAGTGATGAAAGTATTGTGGAGCAATGGTCGGAGAATTCGTACTACCAATATTTTAGTGGAGAACAATCCTTTGTGCCTTGCATCCCATGTGTTTCAACCGAGCTAGTAGAATTTAGAAAACGTATTGGAGAACAGGGCGCAGAATTAATACTAAAAGAAAGCATACGCGTAAATGGTAAAGATTCGGATGATGATAATTTAAGCGGAGACACAACCGTTCAAGAGAAGAATATCACCTATCCAACTGATGACAAGTTGTATAAAAAAATTATAATAAAATGTAATTCAATTGCACAAAAAGAAGAAGTTGTATTACGTCAAAGTTATACCCAAACAGTCAAAAAACTGAGCATAATTCAACGACTCAGGCGTAATAAGGGAGGCGATGTAAAAGCACGAAAGGTGAGCAAGAAAGTAAAAACTATAGCTGGAAGATTAGTCCGGGAATTAGAAAGGAAGTTAACACCACAAGCTTTAAATAGACATAGTTTTGACTTGCAATTATTTTCAAAAGTTTTAGCACAAAAAAGAAGTGATAAGAATAAAATTTACAGTCTACATGAACCAGAAACTAAATGCTACACCAAAGGTAAAGAGCATAAAAAATTTGAATTTGGAAGTAAAGCGGCATTACTTATTACACAAAGAACAGGAGTGATTGTGGGTGCAGTAAACTTCACAGAAACATTACACGACTCGAAAACACTAATAGAAGCATTGGAACAACATAAAAGATTAACTGGAATACAAGCTAAAAATATTTTTTTAGACCGAGGTTACAGAGGTCCAAAGAAAATTAACGACACTTAT
>CAIVPY010000458.1 GCA_903907885.1 uncultured Bacteroidota bacterium | reverse complement strand
GCATTCAATGCTAATGAAACACTTTAAAAATTCTTAAAAATTTATTTGAGGGATAAAAGTGTAATGAATATGATGAAAAAAAGGACTATTTAATACCCTTCATTTCTCGCCACATTTGGTTAAACGACTTGTCTTCAATTTTAGGCAATTCTCTATCTTCACCCCAATCTGTTTTGAAGAATTGTTTAAAGGTAAAGTTTTTAATTCCCGAAGCCCTATCTAAATTTTTCCGACTCATCATGGCTTTTTTCCAAGTGTACCATGCTAATTTTTCTCCGTTAGTTGAAAGACCCTGCTGTCTGGCATCGCGTCTATTGCGAAGTAAATGAGTATGTATATCAATATTAACAGGGCAAACATTTGAACAGTTTCCACAACTTGTTGAAGCTTCACTTAAGTATTTATTATCGGCCAATCCATCTTTCAAGGGAGTAACAACCATTCCGATAGGACCAGACTCAATGCTGTTTTTAAAAGCATGACCTCCAATTTGAGTATACACAGGACAAACATGGTGACAAGCACCACATTTTATGCAATGCAAAGCATCTCTTTGTTCATGTGTTTGAAGCAAATTTGAGCGACCATTATCAATAAGCACAACAATAAACTCTGATGGGCTATCAGTATCAATATTGGCGTTTTTAGGCCCGTAGAGTGTATTGTAAGTAGAAATGCTCTGCCCAGTACTATATGACGAAAGAAGCGCAAAAAACACGTCTAAATCACTCAAGCTAGGCAATACTTTATCTATACCTGCTAACACAATATGTGTTTTTGCAAATGAGGTACATAATTGTACGTTACCTTCATTATCAGTAATAGATACAAAACCACTATCCGAAATTAAGAAGTTAGCACCTGTGATGCAAACATCTGCATGATAGTAATTGCTTCGCAATTGTTCCGCAATATCTTTGGCTATCTCGTTTACATCAGCACTTAGAGATGTGCGAATGCTTGTATTTAAAGACTGATTAACCTTCGACTTTTCGTTATGCAACAAAGGCATAAAGGCATGCGAAGTTTTAGTATTTAATGAACTTAGTAAGTACGTGCCAAAATCTGTTTCCTTAGTTTCAAAACCTTTTCCATTCAAATAGGGAGTCAATCCAATTTCATCTCCAATGGATGTTTTACTTTTAATTATGGATTTAACATTGAGACGTTTTAATTGCTGCTCGATTTCGTTCAAAGCAGTTACATCATCATGAGCCCAAATCACTTTGCCACCTTTACGTGTAATCGAAGCCTCAAATTCAATCAAGTATTTATCAAGGTTCTCTGTGACACGCCATTTGGCATAGGCAGCTCTATTTTTAGCCAATTCTAATGAACCAAATTGCTCTAAAGATTTGCTATGTTGCTGTACATACCTATCAATAGCAGATTGCGTCTTTATCTTGATTGACCCATCTGCTAAACTTTGATGTATATTTTTACTAAACTCTTCTTGATGACGCATTTTATAACCTGCAACAGTTCAAAGTAAATTTAAATTATAGTATCAAACAACTCTAAAATAAATAAATATTAACAGAGTGGATTCACATAAACAAAAAAGGCTACCCGATGGATAGCCTTTTAGTAGGTTGAAACCTAATTATTTTTGTTTAACAACTGTACGATAAATCGTGGTGTCGTCAAATTCAATTTTTATTAAATAGGTATTAGAAGTTGAAGAGAATTCATTTTCTTCTAATCTGAAGCTATGTTTTCCAGCAGCTAATTTACCGTAAGCATGTTGGCTAACACTTCTACCTAACATATCCAATACTGTTACATTAACGTTTCTAGATTCATCAAGTGTGAAATCTAAATTAGTAATTTCTGAGAACGGATTAGGATAAGTATTAATACTAAATTTATTAGCTAATAAATCATTCACTCCAACATTATCGTTTAAGAAAGAATCAACGGCTGCAATTGAGCATCCCGATCTTCCGTCATCTACAGTTAAAGTGATTTTATACCATGATACAGGTATGTTGAAGTAGAAGCTAGGGCTAAATACTCTGAATGTAGTATGGCCAGGATCTCCCATTGTCCAAACATAATTTGTAGCATTTACACTATCCGAAGAATTGAATATAGGTGTAAATTTACGTTGACCAAACCCAGTTTTATCAATTTTAATTTTCACACTAGGTGCTGGCACAACGTTAATTGGAGCATAAGCCGTGTCCGAACATGTACTTGTAACTGATGTAACAATTAACCTAGCGGTGAAAGAATTAACAAATGAAGATAAATAAGTAGGAGATTGTTCTGTACTACCATTAGATCCATCAAATGCCCATGAATTTTTCAAGGCTGAATTGTCTGGCATACGTGAAGAGTTGTTAAATACAATTGGCGAATTAACACATGCTGTGTTTCTAGAAACAGAGAATTGAGCAACTGGTTTATAACTAACAATAACTGGTAATGTTATTGAATCTTTACAGCCGTTATTTACTTCAGTTGCAACCAATTTTACATAGAAAGGATTATCAACATCAGCAATAGATGAATACGTCTTAGTTGGTGTAACACCACTATATGAAGTATTATCACCCAAATCCCAAACATAATTTACATTGTTAAATCCACCACTAAAAGAAGAGTTGTTTTTAAAATCAACTGGTTGTGTTTTAGATGTGCCCGGTCCTGATGCGCAAGCAGTTGTATAACTAAAATTAGCACTAGGTCTATCAAAAACAGTTGCTGTTCTTCTCATAGTATCAGAACAACCATAGTTAGAACGAGCAACAAGTGTAACTAAATAAGTACCATTTGTAGGGTATTTGTAATTTGGAGTTGCACCTAAAGCAATTTGTCCATTACCAAAATCCCAGAAACGACCAACAGTTCCACTGTTGATTGTAGAAGAATCTTTTAATGGCAGTTTTAAACCTAAGCAAACATTTGAAGTTGTAAATCTTGCTTTTGGTCTTGCAAATGAGTATATCTGATTTTGTGTTTGCTCTGCCACACAACCTTCAATATTCTTAATCTTCAATTTAACAGTGTAGGTTGTATCATATTGAGCAAAATAAAAATTAGCATTTGCTGTATTTTGAGTTGATCCAGGGAATGTCCATAAATAAGTAGAACCATTAGGTTGTGTATTTGTTTTAAATGCAGTTGGTCTAGTAGGATCCCCAGAACATGGTAAATCAAATGTAAAATTAATGATAGGACTTGGTCTTACAAATATTGATTTAGTAGTGCTACCGGTTATTCCTAAACGATTACCAACGGTAAGTCTTACAGTGTAAGTACCACCTGATAAATATGCTTTTTGAACCAATTGTGTACCTGCACTAGAATTATCGCCAAAGCTCCAGATATAGTTATATGGACCATCTCCAGGATTACTTAATGAGTTTCCAGTAAACAATACGTTTGTTAATGCACAAACGGTATCAACACTTGAAATTAATTGAGGAATAGGAGTTGAAATAACACCAAGTGTACGAGAATAAACCGAATCGCAACCGGTTGTATTAAGTCTGATACTTAATTGTAAAGTGAATGTACTATTTAACTCACTTGCTTGAGCCACAAATCTAAGTGCTGGCATTTTGTTAGCATTTCCAGGTAATAAGTTAAAATTCAATGCCGGAGTGCCTGACGCTGTTTTTAATGAATAATTTACTACACTCCATTTGGTACCATAATCAGCATTTGTATAGAATGAAGGTGCTTTAATTTCGTATGTTAAAGTATCACCTACTCTAGCACCATCAGGGAAAAATGTAGTTCCATCATTAAATGCTCCATTAAATTCTGTAATTCTTGGTGCTACAAATGGGCCATTATAAAAACGTCCAATGGCTATCGAAACTGTATCAGGCAAATAGTTGCTACATCCTGAAATTGTGTTAACTGCATTTACTACAACTTTAATCGTATCAGCACTTCTGCTTGGTGGTAAGTTATAGATTAAGCTAGAGCCTGTACCAATATAGTCAATTATAGAATTTCCTCCTTTTGCAATATTGTATGAAGAATATACAAACCTTGGGTCTGAACCACTTAAAGTGAAAGAAGCAGAGTCTTTATAACAAGCATTTACTAATTTAGGACTTAAAGATTGTGATTGGTAGTCATCAAATACTTGAATTGTGTCAATAATAATATTTTGACCTGCACTAGCTGCAACTCCATCAAAAGCAATACGAACACCTTGAAGACCTGCAAAATTTGCTAAACAAACTTCAACTATTTTCCATCCAGGGAAAGCATAACTAGGATTTACCCTAGTAACATTGGCAACAGAACCATAATAGGTACCAATACCCACTTTAATATCAATATTATCAGGTCTAGCAGGTATATCACTAGTTTGTGAAATAGCAAATCTCAATGTTGGATTTTTCATGTTAGTGAAATCAAAACAAGGAGAAAGTAATCTAGCTGATGCATTTGCACTGAAAGTAGCAGAGTTAAAATTAGCCGTTGTTAAACCGCTATATGGAGCCAATGGTGGAGAAGTAACTGAACCTGGTTGATTTATTAACCAAGTTGCGTTGCCACTTAAATTAATAATTTGCCAATAAGGAACATTTGGACCATTAAATCCATTAGCATAAGGGAAGTTAGAAATGCTTGTACTTATGGTATCATATTGTTTGTACATTGGCGAACTAGCAGTATTTCCTGTAATATCATCTGCAGATACTCGAACTCTTATAAGAGTTCCAGGAGCTTGATTTGGAATAACATATACTTTATGAAAAGCATCAGATATAGATGATTGTACAGGAATTTCGGTTCCATTATTAACAATATAATATAAGACATCAT
>CAIVPY010000457.1 GCA_903907885.1 uncultured Bacteroidota bacterium | reverse complement strand
TATGCCTTTGATATGCCTTTGCTATGCTTTATCTATACACTAAATAGGGTGTTATTTTTTATCAAATTTTGTCAAAATTATTGTTTGTTTGAATTTGCTTCTATTTATATCGTTTTTAGACATATTTAATAATTATTACCCATTACTATATATACTTGTCATTCAGTTTTTTATGATATTTTTTTGGTTCTACATTTGTATCGTATAGCATGGGGTTATACATTAAATAAATTTAAAATTATGGCTAAGATAAAAAGCTTAATTAAGATTGAAGGAACTCTGGATGAGTTGACCTTCTACAAGACACAAGATGGTAATCTTGTGAGACAAAAAGGTGGTATTTCTGCCGAAAGAATTGCTAGTGATCCTGCATTTGCACGTACACGCGAAAATGGACGGGAGTTTGGAAATGCCGCAAGTGCTGGCAAACTGCTACGACAGGCATTTAGAGAACCGATTAATGTGGCTAGTGACAATAGGCTCACAAGTAGGCTCACAAAAGTGTTTCGACAATTGTTGACCTATGATGGTGCATCGGTGAGGGGTGACAGAAATGTGGCCATGGCTATGCAAAATGAGTTTGCTCAAAAGGCCTTAAAGGGTTTTCATTTTAACGACATGGCACCTATCGAAAAGGTGCTAGCTAAAGTGCCCGTTTGTGATGCTACAACTGGAAAGGTTTTATTGGATAATTTGAATCCTTCTAAAGACCTTTATTGGCCTGATGGTGCTAATGTATGTGAAATAAGTGTACATTGGGCATGTATTGATTTTGCCGATGGTTCATATTTTACGGGTGCTAGCCAAGTGGAGAGTGTAAAAGTCTTATCTGCGGTTAACTCATACAGTTTTACACCTAGTGTTCAAATTTCGGGAAGTGGTATTTTGTGTATAGGTATGCTGCTCGATTTTTACCAAGTGATGAATGGAACAAATTACAGTATTCAAAGCAATACCTATAATTCTTTTAGCCTGCTTGATGTGTCGCAGAGATAATGTGAGAATAAAGTTTAACCTTAACTTCAATGAAAATCTAGCCTTCGAGGAAACTCGGGGGCTTTTTTTGTTTCATCATTTGCCTTCTCATAGAAGAGGTTAATTTGAGAATTTGAAAATGTGTGAATTTAAAGATGATATGCTAAAAGATGTCTCACTACATTGCATTTTCAGCGGCAAGGATGAATCTATTTGTGGCTGTCACTCTGAGCAGGGTCGAAGGGTGTTGGGCTGGTAGCACCTTTAAAATCGAAACACTTTTGTTTATTTTTCGTGTTTTGAAGTGTAAAAAATGCTTTTTCTTTCTCTAAATTTGCATTGACCAAAAGTTACAAAAGTCTAGACAAAATAAAGCTTCTGCGCGCAAACCTTGATGTAGGCTCGCTATTTTGTCTGCCCTGCGCTCGCATTCTAACAAACATTTATCTTGGCTTTGCGATGTAAAAATGATATACTAATAGATGCTTCACTTCATTGCATTTACAGTGGCAAAAGATTTATTGCGGCAAAGAGGAATCTATTTGAGTCGAAACGATCATTGAGCTAAGCCGAAATGGCGTTTCGACTCCGCTCAACGGCCATTCGGCACCTTGAAAATCAAAATGCTTTTTCCTTCTCTAACTTTTGCATTGACCAAAAGGTACTGACACTCTTGAAATAGAATATAATAATTTATAGCCTTTCTCATTTGTTAATGTACTGCAGTTATGTTTACTTTCTTTATTCCTTTTAAATGTAATTCAATATGTCTGTAATGAGCTTTGTTGTGATACTCACTTATTATTTCTAAAATATCGTAGTCAATGAAATTACATTCGCTGCCATCAATTGTTAAAATGCTGTATTCAGGAATTTCGTCTAATGCTTTACGTAGTTTTACTTTATTCAAGAAGGTAACATTGCTGTTGAGTTTTATATAATTTGTTTCAATTTCAAGGTGAGTTGATTTGGTAATTTTATACTCTGCTTTGAAATTGTTTTGAATGATAAAATAAACAGAAATAATAAGTCCAATGCAAACTCCAATCAGCAAGTCGGTTGAGAGTATGACAAGAATGGTAATAAGAAAAGGAATAAATTGTTTCCAGCCTAAACTAAACATATTCTTAAATAACCTTGGTTTTGTGAGGTTATAACCTGTTACAAGAAGTATTGCTGCAAGCGATGCATATGGAATTTTGTTCAATAAAAACGGAACAAGCAATACTGCCAACAAAAGAAAAAGACCATGGGTAAAAGCTGCAAGTTTTGTTCGTCCTCCAGCATCTATATTGGCAGCTCCTCTTACCACCACGGCTGTTAACGGTATAGCTCCTAAAAGTCCACAGGTCATATTCCCAATTCCTTGTGCAACGAGTTCACGATTAACAGGTGTAATGCGATTTGCTTTGTCTAATTTATCAACTGCTTCAATGCTCAGTAAAGTTTCTAAGGTAGCAAGCAAACCAATAATCAATCCGTCTTTCCAAATTTCTGAAGTTGAAAATAATTTTGAGAAATCAGGGAATGTAATACTCGCGAAAATATTAGAAGGAATATTTACTAATTGGGTTTGTTTCAATGAAAAATTAGAAGCAGCATTGGTGAAAATAATATTTGTAATGATGCTAATTACAACCACTAAAAGTGGTGCTGGAATAACCTTTAGTTTTTTAGCAAATGGTTGTTGAAGTATCATTAGAATTACTAGCGAAACAACTGTAATTAGTATGGCACCACGAGTAATATGGTGATTAAAATCGTGAATGTTGCCAAGAAAGTTTTCAGGCGAAAAAAGATTGATAAAACCACTGGTCCAAAAATCGGGTTGATCATAGCCTAAAGCCAAAGGTATTTGTTTTGAAATAAGAATAATTCCAATTGAAGCCAACATTCCTTTAATAATCGATGAAGGAAAGTAATTAGCAATAGCCCCAAGTTTTAATAGCCCTAATGTAAGTTGAAATAAACCTGCAATTATTACTGCAAGCAGAAAAACTTTATAGTCGCCAAGAGAGATGATGGACGCTGCAACCAAAGTGGTTAAACCTGCTGCAGGTCCAGAAACTGCAAGAGATGAACCACTAACAAGTGAAACCACCAACCCACCAATAATGCCCGATAAAAGTCCTGCATAGATTGGAGCGCCCGATGCCAAAGCAATTCCCAAACAAAGTGGCAGTGCCACAAGAAAAACCGAAAGTCCTGCAGGCAAGTCATGTTTTAGCCAAATTAAGCGGTAATACTTTATGGTTCTTTTCATTTGGTTTGGCTAATCAAAATTGATTTATGATTTCATAAAAGTACTGTAGATTATATAGTTGCAGAAAACTCGTGTAAATATGTAACTAAGTTTAGCTGATGCAATATTATTATAATGATGCAGCTTAGACTACTTGTGCAATAAAATCTAATTTTCCCATCACAAACATATCAATAATCCAGTATTTTTTTAGGTGTAAAGTGTAATTTTTCTTTCCGCACCAAGTGCTAGAAAAATACCCTGAAAAGAATTCCTTTCGCACCAAGTGTGGTGGCTTAGCCAAGCTTGGTTTTCTTTCAGCACTAGTGCGCGCATAATTTTACTTTTAGTTTTGGGACGCTAATGAGCTAAACAATATTCTATTTTCCTAGTCTTTGCTTTCTTCTAAGTCATCATGATTATCGCCACCAAAGCCATTATCAAACCTTTATCATTCCCTATATTGAATGCCATTGTAAAAGTAATGAAAAACAACCCAAGTTATAAATTAATGATAGGTGGACATACGGATGATGTGGGAGAAGATGGGATGAATATGACCCTTTCTCAAGATAGATCATCGTCTGTTGCCAATTACCTTATCACACATGGTGTTGATCCAATGAGAGTAACAGAAACTGGTTATGGCGAAACAGTTCCTGTGGATACCAACAAATCAGAAAAAGGAAGAACACGCAACCGTAGGGTTGAGTTTAAAGTAGAATTTTTACAGTAGAAACTTTCAAAGGTTTGTGTATATAATGAGAAATAGCTTCAGAAGAGATTCTGAGGCTATTTTTGTGAAGCAAAAATGATATAAGGTATTTCAGTTATTATGTAATGTATTAGGAGTTAGACACACTTAAATTTGAATTTCATAAACGTAAAAACAAAAAATCATGAGTAAAAAAACCATTGTATGCCTTGCCATTGGTGTATTGATGACAGGTAGTATTTTAAGAGTTAGCGCACAAGTACCTAACAAAAAAGTAAGTCATGCCAGGGAAGAATTGAAGGATGCCAAGCAGGATTTAGCAGATGCAAAAAAAGATTCTGCTAGAGAGTACCAACAGTTTAAAAAAGATGCAGACAACATCATCTCCTATAACGAAACCAAGATAGCCGCTTTGAAAGCTAAGAAAGCTGATGCCAAGAAAGAAATAAACGAAAAATACAATGAACGTGTGGCGCAACTCGAAAAAAGCAATATGGAATTGAAAGAACGAGTATATAATTACAAAGCAGATGGAAATATCAAATGGATGCTGTTTAAAACCCAATACCACCAAGAAGTGAAAAGATTAAATAAAGAGTTTCAAGACTCAAGAGATAAGTAAATTTTTAATTGAAATATCTTCAACCCATTGCAGTATTAATAGAAACTAACTCACTAGCGTTGCGTTTTTTTAGTTTTAGTTCTTTGAAACCCTTGATGTTCTATTGTTTCAGACGATTTTAGTTCGGAAACGATTAAAATTTATTTATTACTTCCTTTGCTCAAATCACTGATTATAAGTTCTGGTAAAATAGTCTTTTTACAAATTATGGAATTTGCTTCCCACTTTGCCTTTCGTCAAAGTGTAAATATATTTAACGGCAATTATAAAGTTAAAAACTATATATGTTGAAAACAATTTCATTGTATAGCCTTTGGTCAGTGAAAGCATAGAGAAAACATGAGTGAAGTTATGCTTTGTCTGTTATTAAATGCTGATAAATTGTATCACCTTGGTATTGGAAAGTTAGTAAATATTTCATCATTATCGAGAGCAAAAGAAAACAGAGATTGGCATATTTTATAGGATTTTGGTCTTAAGTTAATTCAACAGGCTAAAATACTTTATGAAGGCGACAATTAATTAGAGGTTGATTTTAAAGGTGACATATTCGCATTGGACTACACAACTGTTGATTTGTGCCTTGAAGTATTTTGGTAGACCAACTTTAGAACTACAAAAGCGGCTATTAAAATTCATACTTTACTAGATTTAAAAACATCAATACCCGATTTTATTTATATTTCAAATGCTGCCATTCATGATGTAAATATCCTATATTTAATTTTGATTTAAAAAGGTAGCTATTACATTATGGACAAGTCCTACGTTGATTTTGAAAGGTTCTAC
>CAIVPY010000456.1 GCA_903907885.1 uncultured Bacteroidota bacterium | reverse complement strand
GTACATATTAGGGTGTATATAAATACAAGTCACAAAAAAACATATTTTTGTCGTCTCAATAGTAATTAATTTTCTAATAGGTAATTTTTTATCCATTAAAAAACGAAGAACTATCAAAAAGAACTATCAAAAAATTATATGGCATTCTACCACAAACAAGGACAAATACCCGCTAAAAGACATACACAATTCAGAAAACCTGATGGCTCTTTGTATTCGGAAGAACTAGTTTCAACCGAGGGATTTAGCAGTTTATACTCATTGGTTTATCATTGCCACCCGCCAACATTGGTTAAGGAAATTGGTGAGGCTTATGATATTGGCCCTAAGGCAGCCATCGAAAAAAACTTACAAAACCGTAGCTTTTTAACATTTAAGGCAAGTCCAACTGACGATTACTTAAAAAGTAGAGTGTACGTTTTGTTCAACAAAGATGTGTATTTGGCTACTGCTGCCCCACGCAAAAGCATGACGGACTATTTTTTCAAAAATGCCGATGCGGATGAGGTATTGTTTATTCATGAAGGAACGGGTGTTTTAAAAACAGTATATGGTCAAATTCCATTTGAATATGGCGATTACCTAGTAATTCCTCGTGGTACCATTTACCAATTGCATTTTGAAACAGAGCAAAATAGAATTTTTATAACTGAATCATTTTCTCCTATCCGTCCACCAAAGCGCTATTTAAACCAATACGGACAATTACTTGAGCATTCGCCCTATTGTGAGCGTGATATCAAATTACCTGAATTGAAAGAAACATTCGACCAAACAGGTGATTTCAAAGTATTGATAAAAAAGGAAGATATGATTTTTCCATACACCTATGCCACACATCCATTTGATGCCATTGGTTGGGACGGGTTTCAATATCCTTTTGGCTTAAGCATTCATAACTATGAACCAATAACGGGTCGAGTGCACATGCCACCTCCTATACATCAAACATTCGAAGGACACAATTTTGTAATTTGTTCATTTGTGCCTCGTTTGTATGATTATCATCCACAATCCATTCCTGCGCCATACAACCACAGCAATGTAGATAGTGATGAGGTATTGTATTATGTAGATGGTGACTTTATGAGTCGTAAACATGTTGAGCGTGGTATGATAAGTTTACATCCAAAAGGGATTCCCCATGGTCCACATCCTGGAACAGTAGAAAAATCAATTGGCAAATTAGAAACCAAAGAATTGGCAGTGATGATTGATCCATTTTATCCTTTAAAAATAACGGAAGCGGCTATGCAAATGGAAGATTCAGGTTATTATAAAACTTGGGTGGAGTAAGGGAAGCTTGCACTATTTAAATAAGTCCAACAAGCCATCAACTCATCAATCAAACATGAATAAATTACTTACAAAAAAGCATTACGAAACTTGGTTGGCCTTGCTTGAAACCAATATTGAAAATGCTTTTGAGCTTACAAAAGAAAGGGAATGGAATATAGAGCAATTCCGTTTTTTTACGGCTGTATCGGTAATGTCATCATCTAAAATTGAAGGTGAAACACTCGAAATTGATAGTTATTTAAAACATAAGATTCAAGATATAGAATACCTTCCAAGTTTGACTGAGAAGCCAAATGATTTATTTGAAGCATACGAATTTGCAAGAGATAACAGATTAAGTTTGGGGTCTTTTTTAGAAGCACATAGTATCTCGACAAAGCATTTACTTTCTTCCAACCAGAGAGGAGTGGTAAGAAGTAACAGTATGCTAATTATGGACCAACAAACCCAGCGAATTCAATACGAAGCAGCACAGGCATCTATTGTTAAAAAGGAGTTTGAAAGTTTTTGGACAGAGCTTGATGAAGTTCTCAAAGAAAAGCTAAGACTGAATGAAATATTTTATTTTGCTTCGCTCATTCACTTGGTATTTGGAAAAATTCATCCATTTAATGATGGTAATGGACGAACAGCACGATTGCTTGAAAAATGGTTTATGGCAGAAAAATTAGGTGAAAAATCTTGGTATATTGGCAGCGAGTTTTATTATTACAATAACCTGAAAGAATACTATAGCAACCTTGAAAAAGTAGGAATTTTTTATGAACGCTTGGAATATGAAAAAGCATTGCCATTTTTGCTGATGCTGCCGAAGGCAATTGAGTTAAATAATTATAATGGCATAAGCAATTAATCACATCAATAATTAAAAAAATAATAACCATGAACGAACTAATTTTTATTGTTGAAGAATCATTAGATGGTGGATATGAAGCTAGATCTGTTGGAGCATCTATTTTTACCCAAGGTGATGATATATCTGATTTGAAAAAACAAATAAAAGATGCTGTAAATTGTCATTTTGAAGAAGATAAACTTCCAAAAATAATTCACTTGCATTACACCAAAGACGAGGTTTTTGCTCTATGAAAATACCAAGAGATGTAAAAGGAGATGAATTAGTTAAAGCTTTGAAAAGATTAGGATTTACCGTTTCGAGACAAACGGGAAGTCACATCAGAATGAGTGTAAAAACAAATGATATAGATTTTCACATAACCATACCTAATCATAGTCCAATAAAAATAGGAACACTTAATGCTATTTTAAATGAAGTCTCAACTAATATAAATATTAATAAACAAGAAATAATAGATTTACTATAAAATCAAAACGAAATATGTTAACAGAAAAAGATACAATGCAAAATTCAGACTTCCTGCCACTACACGGAACTGATTTTATTGAGTTATATGTGGGGAATGCCAAGCAGGCAGCTCACTTTTATAAAACCGCTTTTGGCTTTCAAAGTCTTGCTTACGCTGGACCTGAAACAGGTGTTAAAGACAGAGCCAGTTACGTATTGGTGCAAAACAAAATGCGCTTAATGCTTACTACACACTTACATTCAAATTCTGCTATTGCGGAGCACCACAAGAAACATGGTGATGGTGTAAAAGTACTAGCCCTTATGGTGGATGATGCTTATGATGCCTATGAACAAACAACCAAACGTGGCGGTGTATCTAGTTTAGAGCCAAAAACTTTAAGTGATGCCAATGGCGAAGTGCGCATGAGTGGTATAAAAACCTATGGCGAAGTGGAGCATTGGTTTATAGAACGTAAAAACTACAAGGGTGTGTTTATGCCAGGTTTTGTTAAGTGGGAAAGCGCTTACAATCCGGAGCCAACAGGCTTGTTGTATGTGGATCATTGTGTAGGCAATGTAGATTGGAACCAAATGAATCCTTGGGTGGCGTTTTACGAAAATGTAATGGGCTTTAAAAACATCCTTTCTTTTGATGATAATGATATCAGTACTGAGTACTCCGCTCTGATGAGCAAGGTAATGAGCAATGGAAATGGCTATGTTAAGTTCCCCATTAACGAACCTGCCGAAGGCAAAAAGAAAAGTCAGGTGGAAGAATATTTAGAGTTTTACGAAGGCGAGGGAGTACAGCATATTGCTATTGCTACGCATGATATTGTATCTACCGTAAAACAACTAATGGCTCG
>CAIVPY010000455.1 GCA_903907885.1 uncultured Bacteroidota bacterium | reverse complement strand
CTCTTTGCGATTTACTTTACTTTTAGAATCCATAAATTAATTATTGAGCTTATTTATACCAAAGCAAATTTATAATTATTAATCAATAGAATTTGCCTAAAAAAATTCTGAAAATATTATAATTTGTTTGATGTATTTTAAAGAGAACTAAATTATACAATATTTAATTTAAATATCTCTTGCAGTTTCCATTTATAACTTTCATAACTAAAATGCTCCATCAACAATTTTCGGTTGGGCTTTAAGGCTTCTTTATGATTAATCATTTTCTCAAGCGCTTCTTTAATCTCCTCCACACTTTCCGGATTCACCAGCAAGCCCAGTTCCCCATTCAGCAAAGCATCCACCGAACCATCTACATTTCCTGCAATGACCGGTAGCCCATAATACATGGCTTCTATAAATACAATTCCAAAACCTTCTTTTTTGCTGGGCATTACATAAATATCTGCCGAGGCAAAATAATCCGCTAGTTCATTTTCTGGCAGGTATCCGGCAATAATGACGGTATCTTCTAATCCAAGTCTTTTAATTTCGGCATCTACAAATGCTTTTTCAATCGCATCGTATCCCCCACCAATTAGGTAACGCATTTTGGGGTAACGGTCTTTTATCAATGCCATCGCCTCCATTACTTTGTCGTATCCCTTATAGCGGTCTTTACTGGCAAGACGGGTTAAAGTAAACAACAGCATACTGTCTTCGGGCAATTGATGGGTTGCCAGCAGGGCCGATCGATTTTTGTCTTTTCGGGGAAGGGGCAAATAAGGATCAATACAATTATTTAACACCAAACAGGCAGCAGAATCAATACCCTGTTTTTGTTGAATCATTTGTTTGGTATAATTACTCACGCATAAAAATACATCTATGCTTGCCAGCATTTTTTTTCGGATGCCTTTCAGCGGTTCCCATATTTCGATGCCATGTGCAAAAAGAAAAACCTTGGTTTTGGGGGAAAATCTTTTTATAAACCAGCCAACCAGTAAAAGATTGATATGGCTGAGGATAACCACATCAGCCTCCACTCCTTTTTTTACGGCTTCTTTTACAAACCTCCCCTTTTTGGCTCCAAAACCTTCAAATATCTCTGAAGGAAAATAGGGATTATCATCCACATCCACTTGTTGATCATGCATACTCATGATATGAGTTTGCTGCTGCCCCAATAAACTTTGTTCATACAATGCCTTACCTGCCACACGGCATACTTTTTCGATACCACCCGTGGCAGAAAAAACTTTTAACGTCAAAAATAATACTTTACTCAAATTTCTTTTATACTCTAAACTCAACCTTATTCAAATATCCCAAATCATTCTTCCTAAATATGTTTTCGCTGCAAGATCAGCGCCATCAACTGGTACCACTTCATCTCTCCTTTCATAAAAGCAACATAACTTTTTTGTACTGCTTTGTTGCCATTACTCATCAAATCCTTTACCATTTCGCTTTCTTTCAGCCATTCATCAAAAGGAAAACTAAAACCCATTTTGGGTCTGTTGTAAATTCCCGAAGGCAGTTCGTCTTTAAAACAATTAATGAGCAACTGCTTGGGAAGTGGACCGGGGTATTTTACAGAAGCATCCATCCGGTGTGCCAGTTT
>CAIVPY010000454.1 GCA_903907885.1 uncultured Bacteroidota bacterium | reverse complement strand
GGCAATTACTACATAGTTGTTGCTTGTTGCTTGTTGGCTGTTAGATTCTTTCGCTATCAACTCACAACTTTTATCTGTCAACATATACTTGATGTAATACAACTTACTATTTACATCCTTATGGATAACCTCTTCATCGCTGAGTGCGGTTTTTCCTTGAGGGTCCCAATTAACCATGCGAAGTTCGCGGTAAATTAATCCCTTGTTGTATAGGTCGATAAAAACATCAATAACGGCTTCGCTCAAACTAGGCTCCATGGTGAATCGGGTTCTGTCCCAATCGCAGCTTGCGCCTAATTTTTTCAATTGTTCTAATATGATGCCGCCATATTTTTCTTTCCATTCCCAAGCATATTTCAAGAAATCTTCACGGCTAAGGTCAGATTTTTTAATACCTCGCTCACGCAGCATTTGCACCACTTTGGCTTCGGTGGCAATACTAGCATGATCGGTACCTGGCACCCAGCAAGCATTTTTGCCCTGCATGCGGGCTCTGCGGGTTAATACATCCTGGATGGTATTGTTAAGCATATGTCCCATGTGCAACACACCTGTGACATTAGGTGGAGGTATTACCACGCTGTATGCTTCTCTTTCATCTGGTTCGCTGTGAAAGTACTTTTGGTCTAGCCAATAGCTATACCACTTGTCTTCAATCGATTGAGGATTGTATTTACTTGATATTTCTGATGCCATAAAATTAAGGGGCGAAGTTAAACTTTTATGACTAAAGAGAAAAGAGAGATTTAATGCTATTTATATAGGATGATAATAGGATTCAAACTTTTATCAAAATGGATATAGAGCTCAAGTTAAATCTTAACTTATTATTGTCCTTTACTAATCATACTCTTTAAAATTTCTGTTTTACCAATAACTCGGCTTATTTTGCCATCAGTTTTGAATAACAAAGAAACCAATACACAGTTATTAAAAAGAGAAGCATATAAATTAGGTTTTAGTTTTTGTGGTGTGTCTAAATCGGAATTTTTACAAAGCGAAGAGGCTCGACTTACTAATTGGTTGAATGAAAATAGAAATGGGAAGATGTCTTATATGGAAAATTATTTCGATAAGAGACTTGACCCTACAAAGTTAGTTGAAGGTTCTAAATCGGTGGTGAGCTTGCTTTATAACTACTATTCGGATAACAAACAATTAGATGTTGAAGCTCCTAAAATAGCAAAATATGCTTATGGCGAAGATTACCATGAAGTGGTTAAAGATAAGTTGAAACAGCTTATGGCAATATTGAAAGAACAAATTGGAGATATTGATGGAAGGGTTTTTGTTGATAGCGCTCCTGTATTAGAAAAAGCATGGGCCGCCAAAAGTGGTTTAGGTTGGATAGGCAAAAATGCCAACTTAATAAATAAGGGAAATGGTTCGTTTTTCTTTTTATCTGAATTGATTTTAGATGTTGAATTTGACTATGATTCTCCCGTAAAAGACTATTGTGGAAAATGCACTGCGTGTATGGATGCGTGCCCCACTCAGGCTATATACCAAGCGCATAGGGTTGATGGTAGCAAGTGTATAAGTTATTTTACAATAGAATTGAAGGATAATATTCCTGTGGAGTATAAAGGCAAATTTGATAACTGGGCGTTTGGTTGCGATATCTGCCAAGATGTTTGCCCTTGGAACAGATTTGCGAAGAAACATAAGGAGGATAGGTTTGAACCAAATGATGTTTTTATAGGTATGAAAAAAAGCGACTGGATTGAGATAACAGAAGATATATTTGAAAAAATATTCAAAAATTCACCTTTAACCAGAACCAAATACAACGGTTTGAAAAGAAACATTGACTTCTTAACAAATGAATAGTTTAGTGAAAAATATATTAATAATAATACTTTGTATTATTTCAATTGAAGCTCACCCTCAGAAAGCCGAAATAGATTACGGCATAGGGTTAAACATTAATTTGCCTGTTTTAGGGCTACAAAATAATGACTTTAGCGGACGAGGTTTAGGTGGTGCTCAT
>CAIVPY010000453.1 GCA_903907885.1 uncultured Bacteroidota bacterium | reverse complement strand
ACACCAAAAGTTCTGTTTAAAGCACTGATGCCTTTTCCGCTATAAGTAATTTTTAATGTAATAGATTTATTTATATCTGGAAACTCTACTTGAGCAATATTTCCTTCTTTAATTTTGTTAGCAAAAGTTTCTGCAACATCAGCTTTTACTTTTAATTTATTAAAGTTTACAATAGTAAAATATGGCATTCCTGGCATTGCCATTTGACCAATTTTTAAATTTACTATATCAATTGTACCATTAACTGATGCAGTAATTTTATACATACTTAATTGCTCATATATGGCAGCAATCTGTTGTTCTAATGATTCCTTATTAGTTTTGGCTTGCATATATTGAATTTCGGATCCAATTTGCTTATCCCAAAGTGCTTTTTGCTTGTTATATAACTCGGTTAATAAAACCAAATTTGTTTCCATTGGTTTAATTTGTTTTTTAATTGCACTGCCATCAAACTCAGCTAATACCTGACCCGCAGTTACTACAGAGCCTGGTTTTACTAACACTTTTAAAACTAACCCAGGCACTTTTGCACTTATAGTTGCATTTTCGTCCCCATCCACTCTACCTTGAACATCAACATAATGTTTAAAACTACTAGTTTCAATGCTAGTTACTGCTACATTCACAATTTTTTCATGATTTTCGATTTTTGAACCACTCGATTTTATTTCATCTTCAAGGGCTTTAATTTTTGAGCTAAGCGAGGCTTGCTCTAATTTTAACTTTTCAAGTTTAGCTTGTTTTGCCTCATTAGTTTCGGCATTGCCTCCACAGGCAACTACAATACTCAGGACTGTTAAGCTTAAAATAATTGTTTTTATGGTTCTCATTCTTTTTATTTATTTATGTAAATTAATATCCTATTGATTTTTTAACATTTGTTTGAGCAATCATTAAATCATATAATGTGCTCAAGTAATTTGTTTGGGCATTTTTCAAGTCTGTCTCTGCTAATAATAATTCAGTACTAGATCCAACACCCTCTTTTAATTTAAGTTGTGCTCGTTTATAAATTTGTTCAGCTAATTCGATGTTTTGCTTTTGAATTAATACTTGTTCTTTTGTCCTTATATATGTGGTTTTTGCATTGTACCTTTCAATATCAATTGCACTTTGTAAATTCTTTTTTAGGTTTTCGGTTTTTCTAATTGCAATACTGGCTTTTTGAGTTTGGGCATGTTTCCTAAAACCATCAAAAATAGGTAAACTTACTTTGCCGCCTATTATAGTAGATGGGTACCATTGGTTTCCTAAATCACTAAAATTAGTTCCAAAAGTGTTTCTACCCATTGATGCAAAAGCAGTGATTGTGGGCATATAGCCAGTAAGGTAACGCTTTCTATCTAATTGATTTAATTTTAAGCCTTGTTCTGCCATTTGATATTCAATTCTTTTACTATAATCGTTTGTAGATATATCATAGTTTGCAACCACTTGATTTGACAAATCACTTAGCTTTTCAGTCAAAATAATACTATCAGTCATCATCGCACCCATATTCAATTTAAGTAATTGATAGGTTATTGCTACTCCATCTTTTAGTTGATCTCTCTGAATTTTCGCATTTGAATGACTTAACTCTAACCTATCCAAATCAATTTTTTCTGACAATCCTGCTTTGAATATTTCACGCATATCACTCAAACTTTTTTCCATTAATGATATACTTTTATACATTTGTGCAAGTCGTTCTTCATTAATTAACACCAAATAGTAGGCTTTTGTAATATCTGTTTCCACATCAATTTCAGATTTACGTTTAGTTAATGTAGCTAGTTTTACGTATTCTTTTGCAGCTTTCACCCCCAAAAAAAACGTACCGTCAAACAATAATTGACCAATAGTTAAACTAGCTGTTGCCGAATTTTTTTGACCAAACGCTACGGGTATCGGTGCCCCTGGAACGTAAGGTCTAGTTGGATCCAAATTAAAGTAAGCCTTATTAGCTCCTATTATTGATGGTGTAATAAAATCTGGGAAGGGTGTTACGGGTATATCAATATTTCTGTTATAAGAAAAATCAGCATTTGCCTGCGGCAATCCATTAGCTAGTAATTCATTCACCGATTTTTTAGATGTTAATTCGTCTAACTTAGCATTCTGAAAATTAACATTGTTTTGTTTAGCAAACGAGATAGCCTCAGTTAATGAATATTTTTTCACTTCCTGATTTTGAGCCTTCAATATCCATACACTACTAAAAAGCAGAAATAAATATATTTTGATTTTTGATTTCATATTTTGTTTAAGCATTTAATTTTTGAAGTTTTTGATTTAATATAGTTAAGCCTTTTTCAGTACAAATGGCTCTTAAATGAAATTCGATTATTTGATGATGCACATGTTTTAAGTCAAATCCCTCTTTTTCAAACCAATCTGGATCAACCAAAAAATCTATCAAATGAACATATAAACGGCTAATAAGCCTAGCATCCAAATCAGAGCGATACAAACCTTGGCTAATTCCTAAATTAATATTTTGATACACATTTTCGGAAATATAACTTACCCTATGGTTGTTCATTTTGTCCCAGGCATTTCTGAAATATTTCTTCAAATCAAATAGAATTTTATAGTTTATCTGTTTAAAAGTGCCACTCACAAATTCTGTAATATTAATCATTGTACTAATGGCATCATCATTTTCTTTAGCTATATTACGGCAATTGGTTTCCATATATTCCAAATGTTCATCAATGGTTTGATTAACCAAATCATTCTTATCTGTAAAATAATTATACAATGTTTTTTTGCTTATACCCATCTCTCGAGCAATATCATCCATTGTTATGCTCTTAAAACCATATTTCATAAACAACGAGGCCGCCTCGCAAAGTATTTTCTGTTTAGGTTCAAATTTATTATTACAGCCCATTTTCAATTGGCAAAGATATAAACTTTTGAAAAAAAATAAACTTTTAATGAAATAATAGTTTCCAAAGTTTATATCAGTGCTTTTTTTGTACATTCAATTATTTAGGAAAAGACAATTCAGATATTGACTATATATGAATAATTGATTTACAATAGATTAAGAAATATCACGAAATGGATAAAACAAAATTATACATGACGAATGTCATACTTTATTAAATATTAGCACCAAAAGCCAAGAATAATGTTCAATTATTTTACATTCGCACTCAGTTTTGATGTTTTCAAAAATATATGGGTAAAATACTAGAAAATAAACCTATTTGTCTTTATTGCAATGCAAGGGCACACACAGTATTTAATGTGCTTGAAGATGAACAGTTAGAAGATTTAAACCGTCACAAATCATGTGCATCATATAAAAAAGGCCAATACATTTTTAACGAATTAGGAATGCCAAATGGATTATTTTGCGTTAACTCAGGTAAGATAAAACTTACCACAACTGGCTTTGACGGCAAAGAACAAATACTCAGATTAGCCAAGGATGGTGAGATTTTAGGTTATAGAGCATTAATCTCAAATGAAAGGTATCATTGTTCGGCTGTTGCCATTGAAGATTCATCTATATGTATTATTGACAAGGCTTATTTTAATAGCAATATCATACAAAACAACAAGTTGCTTTTCGAGATAGTTAAAAAGGTTAGCTCTGACTTAAAAACGGCTGAAGAACATTTGGTTTCTCTTTCGCAAAAAAATGTTCGTGAACGCTTAGCTGAAGCATTGCTTTTTATCAAAGCAACCTATGGATGCACTGAAGATGGAGCCACGCTTAATGTAACGCTTAGTCGTGAGGAAATAGCTGATTATGTTGGCACATCAACCGAAAGTGCCATACGATTACTTTCAGAATTCAATCAAGATAAAATAATTGAATTGATGGGTAAAAAGATAAAAATACTTAATTTACAACTATTGATAAAAACAGCAAATCTTAACGACTAAACCTGCTGAATATCATATTTAAAAACAATTAGTGTCATTTCTTATTTATGAATATATAGGCAACTTTGTTAAGATAATTTAACAATAGATGTGCTCGCATTCAGATAATACCAAAGAAGCAATTGATGGCTTTACAAATAAGCTTTATCCTGCAATATTGCATCAATTTTCTTTGATTACTACTTCTGATTATTATTTGGCAAATACATTTTTAGAAGAGTCTTCAGAAAAAATTTATTTTATACTTAAAGAAATGAAAACCGAATTTCAATCGTTAATTACTTACGAAAAAAGATTGGTATTCCCATCAATATTGAATGCTTTTGATGATAGTATAATTAAACAAAATAATTTTCACCCCAACATTAATGATTTGTTAGTTTTAACCAAACACAAAGAAAATAGGCTCTCACAACTTGTAGCGGAACTTATTAATGAAATAAATTTGTTGAAATTTATTGAAAAAGATGATAGTATTAGTAGCTTGGTAGACCTAATGCAAAACGATTTTGTTGAAAAAAGACACCAGTGGAATAATCTTATTCACGAGTTTTTTCATAATT
>CAIVPY010000452.1 GCA_903907885.1 uncultured Bacteroidota bacterium | reverse complement strand
GTTTTATCTCTATTATTAATGATTTTAGATCTGATATGATTGTATCAACCTTAGCATTTAAATGGCTGTGGTTGTTTTCCATCAGTTCTATTTTTGTTTCCATTTTTCCGTTCATGTCTTTCAGCATTTCAATTTTTGCTTCCATTTTATCTACGTCGTCGATTGTTCTTTTTAAGAAGTATGCAATTATTGCTAGAAGAATACCTCCTATAGTATAAATTAGTGTCTCCATATGCTACAGTATATGATTTTATTTTTTAAATATTTTTTCTAAACTTGTAATACCAAGTGCTGTGCAGGCTAAATAGAACACTAAATTAACTGATAATTCAGTGTGCCACACAAACATAAATACAATAAGAGAAACACCAGCTATGACCCCTACAACACGTTTAGATGATGGGGTTTCACCTGATGAAAGTACTCGTCTTATGAATTCAAGTAAGCCCATTAGATAATTAATAAGCCTATTCCTTCTACAAAAGCAGTACCGTTTGCATTATAAGGGTCATCCTTAAGAATCGAATCTGTGTTTAACACATTAGTAAACTGAGAATATAGTGCTTTATTAGCAACTAAATAATCTCCCAACTCCTTTTGAAAGTAGTCAGCTTTAGTAATATACCCGTTGTACATCCATTGTACTTCTTTTAGTTCAAGTGCTTCTGAGTTGTCACCAGTTTGTTTTTGATAACCTTTATTAGTTAATTGATACGTTAAACTGATAGATGATTCTGCAATAGCTCTCCAAAGAACCGCCCATTTAATTCTATCAACAAGTGCTATTTCATCAACTGATAGAGTAGCAGCGTTGTAAGTGGTAACCAGATAATCAAAGAAGTATGTACCTAACTGTCTCTTAATAAATGCTTTAGCAGCATATTCAACATTAGGTACTATATCTTTAACATCACAGTTTTTATGAACCGTTCCGTAATCTTTTATAAATTTTTCTCCTATAAAGTATTCCATGATTATTTAGTTTGATTTAATTGTGGTGCTACATTAAATATTTCACCTTCTATAATTTGAAAATTAGCTATATTAACTGTGGAATTCATATTACAGATCATTAGTAATTCATCAGCAAACTCTTTTATCTCAGCTCTTAGAGGTAGAACTACATTATTTTGAAAGATTGTATACTGTTGCATTAGTTCATTTCCATTACCTAGAGATCCAGAAACCCTGATTCCCATTAGTAAAGGATCGATTTGATGAGCATGACAGATGTTATTTCCGACATTTATAATGGTAGAATCAAAGATTTTATCATTATTTGTAGTTGGCATTGGTGTAATAGTAGGTAATTCCTCTTTAGATCTTGCAAAAAATGACCAAATATTACCAGCTGCACTAACACCTTTTTGTTTTTTAATAGTTTCTGTGTAACCATCTATTAGTTTTTGATCAGCTTTAGCATTAACAACTGAAACCATAAATGAAGGGTAAACAGAATTTATAATGTTAGATTTTTGAAAATAAGATATTTGGCCTTCTAAGAAAGCATCATTCATACATGAAACATAAGATGGTAATGGGTAGATTGTTTGTCCACAGTCGGCATCCATTTCATAAACGTACATAGATCTACATTTCAATTCCGGGTGGTATGCGGGTAGGGTTTCTTGCTGTGTTCGAATAGACCAGTCACTTGAAATAAAATATTGTGTCTTTTTTTCATTTGATCTTACTTCTTCTGGCCCAACTCTTTTTATCTTAACATCAGTTCCTGTTGGATCAACTATAACACAAATCCTTCCGTGAACAATGAAATCTTTGGTTGATTGTCTGACTAATTTAGCGAACTTATTCACTTTCATGAATTTATACTCCTTAACAGTTTGTAAAGCGCTTTCATCTGGACATTCTAATGTGAAACCACCGCCGATTACAGCTTTAGTTTTATAATTTACTATTGAACCATTAAGATGTGATTGATAATACATCTGGTTTAGTAACTGAGGATATAGGTTGTCCTCACCGAATCTTATATAAGACTCAGAATTATAAGCTCTAATGAAGGGAAGAGCAAGATTACCAGCTCCTATCTTACCAAATGGAGTGGAAAAAGAGTGAAATCCAGGTTCGGTACTAACAACCTCTGTTGTTGTTGCTGGTTTTTTATTGAATGAAAATAATCCCATAGTTTTGTTTTGTTTTTAGTCGTAAATAGATGGTGTTGTGTTGTCACCAGTTACTATCATTCTCCCTTGTTCAAGAGGAGAAGTTGAAGGTTTGGTTAGTGTTAATGAAGCTGTTTCGTAAACTGAATAAGCCCATTGGCCGGCCTTTAATGAAAGTGGGGTGTTAATACCTCCAGTTCCTGAACCTGCTATGTCATCTATCAACTGAAATTGATTATATCTACCAGTGTATAGAGATATGTCATCGGTTGCAAATAGAACTGGTGCATCTCCTAACTGACCCTCGTTGTAAAATTCGAACAGAAAGTAAGGTGATATTGCTTTGCATGATTCTGAAAGCGTTAGCACTATTGAATTGGTTTGAGACTTCCGAATATAAATCACGCTAATTAAAATTTATAATATTGTTTTTTGTCTTGTTGACTTCCCACAAAAAAGCCTAGACGAACTAGGCTTTTTAAATAGAAATATGAAAATTGATTAAGATTGGTATATTAGTGAACTAAATATTACATCTGATATTGTTGCTGGGGAATCTTCAGTTTCACTCATAAAAGTAACAGTGTATTTAGAACCGTCTCCTTTTTTAGTACCTGAATCAGCTACATCTTCTGTTAATTGGCAGTCTTTAACGTACCAGTTAATAGCATTTCCGTCAGTTATCATTATATCCAAGAATCTATTTCCTTCTGCAAGAGTTTTGATAGCAACTGATTTAGCTGATTCTCTTCTTGTGAAAAGTAAAGTGATTTTATTTTCG
>CAIVPY010000451.1 GCA_903907885.1 uncultured Bacteroidota bacterium | reverse complement strand
GTTATGTCGTCATGGCGAGGCACGAAGCCATCTAATTTATAAGAGATTGCTTCCTGCTTCGTTCCAGCATTAGCAAAGACGTTAAATTATGAAAGTCTAAAATAAATAAAAAGCTTAATAAATAAAATTAGGAGCGTATTTGGCTATATAATAAAATGAAGAGTCTACTAATGCCTTTTCTTTATACACATAATTGCGACTGGTAAAAATACCTAATGCACCATTGCTGATATTACTGTATTCAGAATTTTTTTGAACAAATCCTATAACTGGTTTTGATAATTCCAATAATTCGGCTAATTCGCTACTGCCACCATAAGCTGAGAAGGTTAAATTAGACACCCTTCTAATTTTGCTTGCATCCTCTTTCAACCCAACCTTCAAAAACCTAAGGAAATCAACCCAAGCTATTTTCTTATACGAATTGTTGCTATACGAATCGAAACCACTTGTTAGGTAACCTTTCTCGAAAAAGAAATCAATGGTTTTGTCTGATGTGATACTTGTGTCTGATGCGTTCATTTCTTTGTAATACAACCTAACAAACAAGTCGTACATAAAAGCGTTGTTTCCTTTAGAAAAAACATATTGAATCACTTTAGCCTTTGATTCGTTCATGGCAACAAAAGGAGAACCAAAATCTTTAAACTCTCCTCCGTATATAACAGGTGTAGAAGCGGTGTATTTTTTACCACTTTTAGGATTGTAAATTTCGAGACCTAAAGTACCCGTAGTGGTGGGTAATGTTTTAGTAGTGGTATAAAGCGTGTTTCTGTTGGATGAGAATGTTCCACTGTCTTTGGGAAACATCTTTCCATCGTATCTATCTAACAAAATATAATTTGAAGGATTGTTAGCGTCAAACATTTTTACAACTAAGGTATCAAAATACAAAGAATCTGGTATTTGTGTAATTTGAGAAGAAGAGGTATTATCTGAATTTTGAAAAGCCTTCTCTATTCTAATGTAATGCTGGTCTTCACTTATATCTATCAAACCATACACGATGGGTATTTCTTTATATCCAGCATTAATCTCAATCTTGTTATCGCATGATGAGATGCTCAGTAACAATAAAGATATATATGTAGCAAATAAATAATTTTTCATTTCAAGCCTCAAAAGTAGGCAATTTATATAAAGTCGTAAATATCAAACAAAAGGTTGCTTTAATTTTATTTAATCATTTTTTGGGCCATCAAAACAGCTTCATACGCATTTACAATTCCACCCGTTTTGCAAAGCTCGCTTAATTTTGTTTTCTTATGTGTACCAGGAATAAACACCTTCTTATTGTATTTAATTGACGATTTAAGAATAATGTCTTTAATCTGTACTGATGTTAGTTGAGGGTAATAAGATTTAAGCAAAGCAGCAACACCTGAAGTAACAGGAGCAGCCATACTTGTGCCACTATACACAGCATATTTAGACTCAGGAATACATGAATTAATATCAACACCCGGTGCAAATACATCTACACGACTTTTTCCATAATTCGAAAAATCAGCAGTTAAGTATTTTTTCTTTTTCCAACTCGATGCTCCTACTTCAATCCACGTAGTCGAACCTTTTTCATTTTGTTCAACCTTTGGAAAATTATCATCTATGTCGGTATTTTTTGCATCATTGCCTGCTGCATGAACTAATAACACATCTTTACTTTCAGCATACTTTATAGCTTCATCTACTATAAATTTATTTGAAGAAAATGATTTACCAAAACTCATATTAATAATTTTAGCACCATTATCAACTGCATATCTGATGGCATTCGCCACATCCTTATCTCTTTCATCTCCATCAGGCACTGCTCTAACTACCATAATTTTCACATTATCTGCTACACCATCCATGCCTATTCCATTGTTGCGAATAGCAGCTATAATGCCTGCTACATGTGAACCATGTTCGGCTTTTGGTCCAGTTACACGGTTGCAACCATAATATTTTTCGTTTGCATTATTATAGTTATCTCCCACCTTACCACGTGAGTTGAAATCCAAATTGTAGTTATAATTAACTAAATTATCTACTTGGCTTTTTGATTCCTCGATGCTGATAAATATTCTGCTAAAAACTGCATATTTCTTATTGCTTCTTTTTAAACCTTGCATAATGGCATTTTTCGCCATGACATCAGATTGGGTAGTAGGTTTGTATGATTTAAGTTCTTCTATACTTAATGAGTCCTTATTTGTTGTTTTTTGTATTAATTGGGCACCCGAAATAATGTTGTTAAACAAACCTTGATACATAAAAAACTGATTGCTACCTTGCTTATAGGCCGTTTTTATTTTCATATAATACCTATATTCTCTTTCAAAATCCGGTGATACAAATCCTTTACTTGTATCAACCTTTTCATATAAATTTTTATATTTGGCGTATAAACGTGTTACTTCTAAATTATCTTGATTTACATCTTCTTTTGCTCCACCAATAAAACTCCATCCATTAATATCATCAATGTAGCCATTGTTATCGTCATCAATACCATTTTTTTTTTCGTTTGGATTCACCCAAATAACCGATTGCAAATCTTCGTGCAGAACTTCTGTACCACCATCAATTACAGCTACAATAACAGGCGTTGAGGTTTTCCCTTTCAGCAATTCCCTATATGTTTTTTCGGCACTTACACCATACACTTTATCATCTTTAGGGTCAAGATTAAACCAATTTTTAGGAGCTTCTTTTTGAGCAAATAATTGCGAAGAAAGTAACATTGAAAAGGTACTTAATAATATTATCTTTTTAATCATGGTATTTTGAAATGAAATGGAATTTAGCGATACAAAGTCAAGCTTCATAACTATTTACTCCTATGGTAATAATAAATGATATGCGATAAATTAAGCGTTTGATTTTTTATGGTCAGCTAAGAATTTCTCTAATCCTATATCTGTTAAAGGGTGTTTTAACAATGCTAAAATACTCTCAAGTGGACTTGTAATAACATGCGCACCAAGTTCTGCAGATTTAATAATGTGCATTGGGTTTCGGATAGATGCAGCCAATATTTGTGTTTCGTAACCTTGTATAGAATAAATATGAGCAATTTGAGCAATCAAATCCATACCATCATAACTAATGTCGTCTAATCTGCCAACAAATGGCGAAAGATATGTAGCACCTGCTTTGGCAGCTAAAATAGCCTGACCCGCACCAAACACCAATGTACAATTAGTTCTAATTCCTTTTGATGTAAAATATTTTATGGCTTTGATACCCTCTTTTATCATGGGTATTTTAACAACTATATTTTTATGTAATGCCGCAAGTTTTTCACCTTCTGCTACCATACCCGCAAAATCAGTACTGATAACCTCTGCACTCACATCTCCATCTACTATATTGCAAATATCAATATAATGCTGCATCACTGCTGCTTCGCCCTTAATTCCTTCTTTTGCCATTAGCGATGGATTGGTAGTAACACCATCTAATATCCCTAAATCGTTAGCTTCTTTTATTTGTGCAAGATTGGCTGTATCAATAAAAAATTTCATGTTGTTTTTTAGTTTTAGTGGCGCAATTTTAGGTTAATTAATTAACTATTCCATGCAAAGATGAAAATACTTTACCATTAACTCAAACTCCTGAATACAAAATACTTATAAATCCATATAAATATCAATTGTGTTGTTATTTATAACTGTTTTAAATTTTTTTAATGGATCGATTGCAGGTTCTTTCATTGCATTACCATCCAAGTCGAAAATACTCCCGTGAGTGGTGCAAAACAAGCCTGTTTTTGTAGCACTTAGAATATTATCTTGATGACTACATTTTAAATAGATGGCATTAAAAATTTCCTCCGATTTTTTAACTAAAAGTACATCGTAGCTAAGCCAAGCTGTTCTTACCAATACGGTATTTGATATTAAAAACTTATCAATGGGAACTGAAATAATTCTATCGCTTTCAGAGGCTTTAAAAACAGGCATTGAAGCACAACTTTCGAGAAAAGAAAAACTTGTTCCTAAAGCCATAATGCCTCCACAAGTAATACACGATTTCTTTATAAAACTTCTTCTTTCCACTCTGCGATATTAATTAGAAACTATATGCCATGCCAATATTTAGGTTACTATTGTTTTTATAAAAAGGCAATACCGATGAATAGGGATTTGATGTGTACAATGTTTTATTGTAATCGCCTGTACTTCTATGTACATAATCAATTTTAAATGCAATGCTTCTAATTGGCTGATATGTAAGTCCTGTTACTAAAAATTCTTTCTTTAGAAAATCATCCGAAACAGCATTTTCAGGTAATATATAATTCATATTGGCTACTTCATACCTTGAAAATAGGGTTAAATTTTGTTTGGTTTTTTTATTGAAACCAAATAACAAGTTATAACCTGCTTCGGCCATATAACCATACATTTGTGATGCCAAATTATTTCCATACGCAGCATTAATTGCTTTAGCATCATCTACATTTACCATCACAGCTAATGCTTTAATTTGCCAACCATTATTTCGGTATTGAACATTTGACTCAAGCAAACTAACTGGGTTTCCAAATGCTCCATTATTCAGTTTCAAACTATCGGCCACTTGTTTTGGCAATCCGCAGCTTCCTCCATAATATCCGGATAATTGAATTCTGAAATTGTTATAGTAGTATAACAGAGAAGCACTCATCGCAATGTTAGATGCTGAGGCAAAACTTCCCTCTTGCCTTCCACCTCTAATACCCGAACCATACTCAAAACTAGCTGAATTCAATCCATTCAATAAACTTAGAGTGTAATTTAGTCCAGGAATTAATCTTGTTTGACCATAGAGGCTCATTCCTAATTCGCGCCAAGTTGAAGGGATAATAAGGCTTTCGATATAGTGTCTATCATTGCCATTGAAAGTATTCGGTAAATGATTTTCGTTTATAATACCAATGCGAGGAACAAACAAGCCTGTAACCAAATACATTTCTCTGTTTATGTTAATTTTCAGAAACAATTGTTCCATTGCAATTTCGCCACTGGCACCCGATTCAACCTTGGCATTTTCTATCTCCATTTCGCTAAACAAACTAAATTTTTCGTTGAATTTGTGTCCGAGAAACAAAACATTTCTAGTAAGTGAAGCCACTCCTGTTCCTAATCTCATGTCATAATCAACTTTTGCTTGCCCATAACCAGAAATAATCGTACTTGAGTTATTTCT
>CAIVPY010000450.1 GCA_903907885.1 uncultured Bacteroidota bacterium | reverse complement strand
GATAAAATACCAAATAGATTTGAAAAAGCAAAAATTAAGAATGCCAATGAAAAAAACAACTTCAATCTTTTGCCATTTGCATCAACTTTACCTGAAGCCATAATTCCTATTATTCCGGTGCAAACAGCTAAATATAGATTCCAAAAATCATTTAAAGCATCTATTCTGCCAACCATTAATTCAATTATTTCTTTTTCAGTCATTTTATTGTTCCTTACCTAGTTTCTTTCACCTACTCTTTACAGGATTTTCGGTATTACTCCTTTTTAATTGTCAGCATCAGAATTTACTGAATTTTTGAATTTACTAAATTCAAATTCTGCTAATTCTCTAATTCTAATTTAGACATTTTTACATTGTAATGTCGGAAATTTCTTTCCGACATTATCAAAATACTAATGAATACTATAACTTAAACCTAAGCTTAAGAACCCATTTGATCCAAATCCAAGTTCAGCATATCCACCAATTCTGCTATCACCAAATGTACGGTGAGCACCTATTGCAGTTATATGATAAGCAAACCCACTATTAGCTGCTGTAAGTTTTGGGGCATCGCCTGTGCCCGAGGTTATGTTTGCAGTAGCCGATACAGCTACAAAACCTAATGCAATACCTGAATATAGATTGTACTTTTTACTGTTTTTCCATGTATAATCTAAATTGCCTAATAATGTGGCAAAGGTTGCCTCGTAATTTACTACAAATGAGTTACCTCCTGAATTTAAAAAGATTTCGGGCTTGGTTTGTGCCGATGAGAAACTATAAACAATTCCCCAGTTTACTTTTTCACTAATAAACTTTTTAAATCCTAGTTGATAAGGACCACTTGATTTGTCAACATTTGTTAACACCAACGCTGGAATATTTGGAAATCCAGCTCCTGCAATAATTCTCCATCTGCCCTCTTCTGCTTGTGCCATTGATGCTACTCTAGTTAATAGTAAAATTGATAAAAGTGTGATCGTTTTTTTCATGTTCATTTTCATTTAATTGTTTGTCCTACTCGTTGGCTTTTCGGTACCGCCTTTATTTTTATAATCTTGCCAATCTCCTAATCCTGTTCGGATAGTTATTTTAAACAGTTGTTGGCCAACATTTTTATTCTTATTCAATAAGCTTTTTCGTCTAAGCGAAGCATTGCTACTATACCCAAACTTTGTTAAATTACAAATACTATCAAGTGTCAGTTGATAGCCCCGATGGGTATATCGGGGCTACTAACTTGCCTGATTAGAGGTAAATCTTCAAGCCAACAACTAACAATACCATTACCAATTAAAATACTAACACAAAAAACAAATAGCATTGCTGCACATCAAATATTAGGGATTAGTTTGAATCAAAAAATACCAAAAATTTGGTATTTTTTTTTAGCCTGTTTTTTAATGTTGTTGTATAATTACATAATATACTGCCTTTTACAATTTAATCCAACTACCAAATTTTTGGTATATAAAAAAGTGGACACTTGTTAATGTCGTCAAGTAGGCGCAAGTTTGTTTACACAATTAATAAAAATAAATTATGTTTACAGGACACGAATCACACGCCATAAGCACAGAAGATGCAGGTGTTATGACAAAGGCTTACAGAGATGCTCAAACGGCCGAAGATTATTCTAAAGGCTGTTACTTTAGCAAAGATGAATTAATTCGTATCTTAAATCAAGATGACAGTGTAGGGGTGCGATTTTATTTTGCCATAAACGATGATAGCAAACTTGATTTAGTAGCCGCAGCCGTAAAAGCAGATGGGGACGATATTTTAGATAATGTACTTGATCACTCCCTTCTTTGCCCACCACATTGTTCATCTTCAAATGTATTAAACAGTTGATAGAAGCATTAATAGATATTGCCTTTTATAGCACCCTTGTTCCTTTGTTGATAGGTATGTTTAATTTTAAGCACCTAGATGACAAACTTATTAAAGTATTTTTTGTTTGTTTTTCGATAAACTCCGTATTAGATATTATAGGTTATTATTTGGCTCATCAATCAATAAAGAATCATATCTATTACAATGCGGTTGATATGATTACCATTGTGTTTTTGTTTATCGTAACAAGAATTGAAAAAGACAAATGGGTAAGTCCAATGGTAGCGGTATTGTTTATTTTCTCATGCTATAATTTATTAGCAAATGGCATTTTAGACTTTAGTAGCTTAAACTATGTGGTTATTTATACTTTCCAATCTATTTATATGGCTTATAAACTTAGCAAATTGGTTGAAGAAGTAGATCGTTCAATCGTAAAATACAGTAAGTTTTGGTTATATGTGGGCCTTATATTGTTTGGTTTTAGCACCATAAGTGTGTATATAATGTTTGAATACGTGATGAAATTAGGTGACTCAAGTGTTATATTATTTCACAGTGTCAATAATTCAATAGTATGTATCATTGTAAATGTATTGTATAGCAAATCTTTTTTATGCCAAAAGAAAACTCAGATATATTAGTACTGTTAATAGTTAGCACGGCTTCGTTACTATCCTTGTCAATATTTTTTATAGTGATGGTATATCGCTACCAAAAACGCATGGCAATTAAACAAAGCGAAATGTATTTAAAGGTATTGCAAGCGCAAGAAGACGAACGCAATGTAATAGCACGAGACATTCATGATGGATTGGGGGCATTGTTGGGCACTTCTCATTTGTTGCTAACCCAAATACTATCAAGCAAACTTAGCGAACAGGATAAACTTAAAAACATTGAAACCGCTACTCTAATGATTAGCGAAGCAGCTAAGGAAGCTCGAAATGCTTCCCAGTCGCTTATGCCTGATAGTATTAAAAGATTCGGATTAAAAGCTACTATAAACGATTTAAAAGTTTTATATGCCAATAGGATAGAAATAAAACTAAATAACGATTGCCCTGAAAACATTGAAAACTTGTTAGAGCTTCATATTTATCGTATCATTACAGAGTTGATAAACAACACACTTAAACATGCCAGAGCCAATACCGTTTTTTTAAATGTTTCGCATACTAAGCATACTATTTTTATAGAATATTACGACAATGGCATTGGTTACGATTTTAAAGTAAATATGTATGCAGGAACAGGCAATGGTTTGAAAAATATAAAAAATAGAGTGGAGTTGCTTCAAGGCGAAATTGAACAAAGCCATGAGCAAAATAAAGCCATGAAGTTTACTTTTAATTATCATATTAAACATGTTTGATGGAAAAATAAATATTGCCATTGTGGATGACCATATAGCCATCAGAGAAGGCTATTCGCTGGTAATAAGTCGTTTTGATTTTATTAATAACATATATACTTATACTAGCCCTGCCGAACTTTACAAGGACATCTTATCATTACAAATTCAAATTATATTAATGGATATTGAAATGAAAACCGAAGATGGCATTGCCTCTTGTGGTCATATCAAAGCCCTGTATCCTGATGTGAAAATACTAATGGTAAGTGCTCATCACAGCGAATCATACATTTTAAAGGCATTCAAAAACAAAGCTGATGGATATTTTTTCAAAGATCAAGATGCCGAAGAATTAAGAGAAGCTTTAAAACATTTGATGGGTAACCAAAAATATTATCAACATGAAGTAAAAAAACTATTGCTTGAAAATCAATTAAGAAAAAATGATAATGAATTACATAATAAATACAATCTTTCAGCAAAAGAAGTGGCTGTTTTAGAAATGATATTAAAAGGGTATAGTGTCAAACAAATGTCTGATGCTCTCTATCGAAGTGAAAACACAATTGCTACTCATCGTAAAAACATCATGCATAAAATAGGAGCTCACAGAGAGGCTGACATTGTGCAATTTGCCATTAAATCAGGGCTCATGAAAAGCGAGTAATTTTACCTTCCCATCTCAGCATTCATTATCTCTACCAGTTCTTCATCGCTTTTCACAAAACGGTAGCTAGGTGAAATTTGAAACAAAACATCTCCCACTTTTTCATCAAACACTTGTCTTACTTTTAAGGTTTTTTTGATACCATCTTGTGTTATGGTGTATTCCATCATAAAGCCTTCGATGGCCTCGTAATTGGTATCGGTGCCATTCATTATTTTAGGCAACATGTCGGTGTACCAGCAATAGTTACTAATTGTTTTTTCGCCATATAGCAAATCGATAATAGCTTTCTTGCAAGTATAACCTGCAATCAATTTGGTTTCATCCGTTTTGGTAATGTTTACTTTAGGAGCAGCACCCCCTCCTTGCAAATCAGTTTGAGCTTTTTTAATGTCTTCAGCAGTTTTTTTCATCGCAAATTTTTTGCCATTTAAGTTCAGTAAAATTATCACATCACTCATGCTGCTATCGGCAATTGTTGTGATTTTCCCAGCTGCATTAGGCATTTCAACCCTACTCTTTCCATTCTTAAAATAGACTGTAGCGTCTTTAGGGAGCATCGCTTCAAATCGTTTTGCATCACCACTAAGTTCAGGATAAGTAATATCGTAAAACACCTTCCCTTCAATCAATTTATTTTGAGCCCACAATTGTATGTTTAAGCATAAAACGCAAGCTATTAATGTATATCTCATATATGTTACCATGTTAGTTTTTCTTTGTTTAAAAATGCACTTATCCCCTTTTTGCAATCATCGCTTTTGCGTGCTATCATATTCATGTTAGCAGCATATGTTAATGATTCATCAACTGAAAGATTTTGCACCTCTGCTATCATTTTTTTAGTAAGTGCCACACTTTGAGAAGAGGTTTGTTTGCAAAGTTTTTTAGCGAAATCGAAAACCTCATTTTCAATGATATCTGCTTCAACTATTACATTAATCAAGCCAAAATGCAATGCCTTGTTTGCATCAATAATATCGCCCGTTAACATCATACTACGGGCATTATTCTCGCCAATTTTACGTATCAAAAACACCATTACGATGGCTGGAACAAATCCAATTTTAACTTCGGTATAAGCAAATTTACTTAAAGGCGTTGCGAAGCAAAAATCGCAAATGCTAGCCAATCCACATCCTCCTGCAAGTGCTGCCCCTTCAACTTGCGAAATAACAATTTTAGGTGACAGGTGAATCATTTTATACAACTCCATCAAATGCATTGAATCGGCTAAATTCTCTTCATCGGTATTGGTTTGCAACTTTTGTAGTGAAGCTAAATCAGCACCACTACAAAAAGCTTCACCATTTGCTTTTATCACAATCACTTTACAATCACTATCCATTTCAGCTTTTCTGAAAACAACTTTTATCTGTTGAACAAATTCAAAGCTAAGTGCATTGCGTTTTTCGGGACGATTGAGTGTGATGTATGCCACACGTTCTTTTACTTCATATTGTACTAACTCCATTGTGATATTATAAATTGATGCTATATGAACCTATTTCATTTATGTCAACAAATAAAATGTTTAATTCCTTTAGTTTGTTACGAAAATACTGACGTTTGTGTATTGACAAGTCCGAACTCAATACAAATAAGGCTTTAGATGGGTTATTCATAGAGAAATCACGAATGAATGAGCCCTTCCCTAAAACAATTATTTGTCCTAAAGTCAACGTATTTAAATCCACTTTGTTGTTACAGAAAATGATATTTTGTTCAGCCAGCTGAATTGATAAAGACTTTTTAAGGAGTACTTTATTCACCTTAGTGATTCCATTAGCCCAAATATGTTGTTGAATGTGGAAACGAAAACGCTCATCGTCATTGATGAAAGAACTATCTGCAAAAAAATACGACTCATCGTTTTGAATGATATTAAAGGTTATGCTTTTAGGTGTATTGTAAAAGGTAATACTCTTTTGCTTATGCGTGATATAACTTTCAATTCCATTAAACAACACCAAAACAAAAGCCAATATCAAAGCAAATTTAAAATAGCGATGTCGGATATGTATGAGCCAAAAGAAAAGGTAAAGTATCAAAACATAAATAAGAATAGTTTCGATAATACTTATATGGATACCATTGGTATAAGCATAAGGAATATTCTCAACAAATACTACAATATGATCAGTAAGGTAAATGAGCCATTTAGTACAGTAACCTAACAAGCTTGCAGCCCATTCCCATTGACTGATAGCGATCAAGCCAATATCAAAAAACAAAACAATTGTAGTTAGAGGAATAATGATGAGATTTGAAAACAAAAAGCAAAATGGAAATTGATGAAAGTATAGCAAGCCAACAGGAAAAGTAGCTATTTGAGCAGCTATTGACACT